>JAYSOP010000762.1:0-3154 GCA_043722905.1 Chryseolinea sp. | reverse complement strand
AACGGAGGGTTCGAAGGATTTATGGAAATCAAAAGAACCATGGACGGGGCCCCTGTCTTTCACGTCTTCATGAAAGCTTCCCCTGAGGCCTGGTATTATTTTGGATTTGAAGATAACCGTTTGTTAATCCATTCATCGAACCAGAATTTTAATAGCATCATCACTAAAAAGACAAATGCGGGCAAGGCAAAAATCGGGGAAGTGGCTTTTATTCCCGGAAGTGAAGAGGAGACCTTGTCTTTCATTAACCGCTTCAGAAAGCAATATCTTGAGATCGAAGTTCCCTACAGTTTGCAGGAAGCCACCTCCGTCGTTGAGGATAATACGGAAAATGTAGAAAGGGTAGAAAAGATAGAAAAGGTGGAGAAGAAAGCAGACGGCGAAGGGAAGAAAGTGAAAAAAGGAAAGAAAGCGAAAGCAATCAAGGAAGAAAACCAGGTGAAAGAAGGAGAACCAGTGAAAGAAGAAGAGGTGAAGGAAGCAGACCCAGTGAAGGAAGAGGGACCGGTGAAGGAAGAAAAAGATGAGAAAAAGAAAGAAGAAGACGACGGATTCTAGTTGGCATCAGCAATAAAAATAGTTCTCCTCCACCCGAGGCCGGATCTGAAATATTTGGGCTTTCATCACAAACGACCGACATTTGGTTCCTTCATGCGCTGATTCGGAAATGACCGAATAAGTGACCAGCGTGGACAAACTGTTTTGCACTGCTTAAAATAAAAGGATGACAAAAGAATTTATATCAAAAAACAAAGATCGCTTTTTGACCGAATTGTTTGAATGGCTAAGAATTCCATCTATTAGCGCCGATAGCCGCCATAAAGGTGATGTGCGTAAAGCCGCTGAATTTCTCAAGGAAAAATTTGCCGCCGCGGGCGTTGATAAAGTTGAATTGTGTGAAACAAAGGGACATCCCATTGTTTATGCTGAAAAAATAACGGATCCTTCTCTACCTACCGTTTTAGTCTACGGTCACTATGATGTTCAACCAGCAGACCCACTTGATTTGTGGGAGTCTCCTCCCTTTGAACCGGTTATTAAAAATGATCAGATTTTTGCGCGTGGGTCCTGTGATGATAAAGGACAGGTGTACATGCACGTTAAGGCTTTTGAAATTATGATGAAAAATAGCAGTCTGCCCTGCAATGTAAAATTCATGGTTGAAGGTGAGGAGGAAGTTGGGTCCGATAACCTGGGGACCTTTGTTAAAGAAAACAAGACTAAATTAAAAGCAGACATCATTCTCATTTCAGATACAGCCCTTATTTCACTGGATCACCCTTCCATTACTATAGGGCTGCGTGGTTTAAGCTATATGGAGGTTGAAGTGACCGGGCCTAACCGCGATCTTCATTCAGGTGTATATGGGGGGGCCGTAGCCAATCCGGTAAATGTGCTTTGTCAAATGATCGCCTCCCTGCATGATCACAATGGTAAAGTTACTATCCCCGGTTTTTATGATGATGTCGCGACATTAACTGCAGCGGACAGAAAGGCGATCAATCAGGCTCCCTTTAATCTGGATGATTATAAAAAAGAATTAGGCATTTCTGAGATAACAGGAGAAAAAGGTTACACTACTGTTGAGCGGACAGGAATAAGACCGACGCTGGATGTTAATGGAATCTGGGGTGGCTATACAGGGGAGGGGGCAAAAACAGTGCTTCCTTCAAAAGCTCAGGCAAAGATTTCGATGCGACTCGTTCCGGATCAGAAGAGTTCAGAAATAACAGCGCTCTTTACCAGGCACTTCCAATCCATTGCGCCTAACTATGTAACTGTAAAAGTAAAGGCGCACCATGGAGGTGAACCCGCCGTCACGCCCACGAATTCATCCGCGTTTAAAGCAGCGAGCAAAGCCTTTGAAGAGGTGTGGGGAAAAACACCTATCCCGACCAGAGATGGAGGCAGTATTCCGATTGTCGCCTTATTTAAGAAAGAGCTTGGATTAGATACCGTACTGATGGGGTTTGGACTTGACACTGATGCCATTCATTCACCTAATGAGCATTACGGTGTGAAAAATTTTACGCTGGGGATTGAAACTATTGTAAGCTTTTTTAAACACTATTCGAAAAGCTGAATATCTCCGTATGATGTGTGTGTATTAAAAATCCGTTCCGCCGCCAAGGCGAAACGGGGTGGTTAAACCCGGTCTTCCAATTATTCTCCAAACAAATTAGAGAATCTGCCTCAGGCGGAACGCGGATTGCTACATCTCTATAATTTGAAACCACTTTTTATTCTCATGACCACTCATTCAGGGTTGTAAAAGTGACAGCCATACCGTTGTGTTGACAGGGGCGGTTTAAAATAAACTCAAATTCCCTCCTCTCCTGAATTTTGTTAAATCCATGGCTGGCATAACACGGTTGTGAAAATATTTTCTCTTTGACACTTTAAAAAGTTGATGGATGGATTCGGCAAAATTGCCCTCGCCTGTCATGCGCCTGCCAAATTGAGAATCATTCACGTTACCCCCATGCATCGTGCAGATCTGATTCCATACTTTATCAAATCTGTCCGGGAAATTCTTCCTTAACCAGTCTTCAAAAATTTTTCCGATCGTTCCATTTAATCTGACCACCGTCATACCAGCGCTGAGAGCGCCATGGTCAGCGGCGGCTTTTAATATTTCCGGTATCTCATGGTGATTTAGTCCTGGTATGATGGGGGCATTCATAATGCCCACAGGAACACCTGCTTTGGACAGTGCTTCAACAGTTTGCAGCCTCTTTATCCCGCTTGCTGTGCGCGGTTCCATGATTCTTCTGAGATCTTCATCTAATGTTGTTATAGATATGTAAACATGTACAAGATTGTCCTTCGCGAGATCAGTAAGTAAATCAATATCCCTTAGTATCAGCCCGTTCTTCGTGATCATTCCCAGCGGATGGCGATATGTGGCAAACACTTTTAAAATGTTACGGGTAATCTCAAACTTGCGTTCAAGGGGTTGATAGCAATCTGTATTTCCTGAAACCGAAATAGGAACGGGCTGCCAATTGGGATGTAGAATAAATTTTTCGAGCAGGGAGGGTGCTGTTTCTTTAACGATAATCTTGCTTTCAAAATCAAGGCCAGCATTGAAACCCCAATATTCATGAGAGTTTCTTGCGTAGCAATAAATGCAACCATGTTCACATCCCTGGTA
>JAYSOP010000761.1:0-1998 GCA_043722905.1 Chryseolinea sp. | reverse complement strand
CCGTGATTTTGTTGAAATCTCCCTGAAAGGCGATCGAATCGGCAAAACTTTTTAATGTTTTCAGATTTACATTTTTTGTGTAAATCAATTTTTCTCCTTCAAGAATTTTGAATTCACCGTTGATATCCTGTAATGGTGAGAAATTTATTCTAAGATATTGCTTCGACTGGCGCAGATTCAGTGCGCCGTAGGGATTTGCTTTTACAAACCCTTTTGTTCCCTTCACCGGGAACCAATACTCCGTCCATTCATCCGAGCTATAAGGGGAAAACCCAAGTTGTTTAAAGGGTGTGAAGTTACTATCGTCCGCCGCCTGATTAAAAGCTCTGCCTGATTGTACTTCGACGTACTGGCCATCGGTGTCGCTGAGTAGCTTTTCCCATATCATGCCTTGTTGTGAAAGTCCCCAGATCCATATTTTTTTACCGGCTTTTTCATCCCGTAAGGAATACCTTGCCATGCCAAAATTTTCGGCGTGATAATAGGCGCCGAAGAAGTTTGTGTATTTTCCAAAAACGTGATATGATTTGTATCCTCCGAAATTATTGTTCTCATAAAAGGAAATGTCTTTGCCGTTTTCCGGATTGATCTTCCAGTCAGAATATTCTCCTCCGTGGCCGATGTATCGATTACCCGGATAAACAAACTCAAGGTTTCCTGCTGACTTTAATCCTGTGTTCATCCAGGTATAATAGGGCTGTTCCAGCGGCGTGGAATTATTCCAGAAAGACCTTGTCGTAAAGTAAGCCTTGTCTCTCGGAATGTTAATTTCTATTGACCAGTATGTTTGGGTCAACAGGTCAAGCGTGCCGATAAAACAGCTTACACTTCCATCTGCTTTTTTTTCTGTCATGTAATCCATCGGCGTGGCACAGTTTGGCGTATGACCAACGATGCCATAATTGGCTTCGATTCCACCACTTGTCCAAGGTCCGCGCATGGCCACATCCCGGAATTTAACAACCTGGTTGTAATAGATAAAAGGTTTACCCGTAGACTTCTCCCAGGCTCCCCAGATCTTTCCGCCAATCTCCGGCAATATCATTACTCTGATAAAATCGTTTTCCAGTTCAACAACTTTCCATTCTTTGTCAATGGGTTGGTTGGTATAACCATCGAACCGATAGTAAGGATATATTTTAGTCATCCCGGCGATGGGATCCGGATCTGAGAAATCATACGTTTTAAATACCTTTTTATATTCCTTGACGGAAGCAGACCTGTTTTGTGCCTGCGCCGAATAAGACAGCATGATGGATAATGCCAGATATAATATTTTGTACATAATAGAGGATTGATTTTTAAAGGTAAATCTCCTGCGTGCCAGGAACAAACATATTGCCAGACAGATAGCGAAGCAGTTGGAACAAATTCACCAGATCAATATGTTTTCAACGCTTTGTCTTCCTTCATTTTTTGAAGTAAACTTTTCAGTCCTTGGATGTTGCGGGCGAGCACCACTTTGGCATCCTCATCATCTACGTGGCTGAGGATCCCAATGGAACCTTTGAATCCTGATTGCTTAAGTGCTTGTAACATCGCTAGTTCCTTGTCGCCCTCACCAAGGGTAAGGATCATAGGACCATTTTCTTTCATGCCATTGAGGTTGACTGTAGAAAGATAAGGTTGCATGGTTTTAAGGAGCCGCGGAAAATCCGCTGTTTGATGCCGCGCATGATGAAAATTATAAACCATACCGATATCCTTTGCACCCAAGGCCTCGATAATTTTAATCTGATTTTCGGGTTCTCCGAACCAGTTACCATGGTTATACAAGTGCACTGTACATCCTATTTCCCTGGCTTTATCGCGAATATGACCTATGGCATAAACCGCTTTTTTTAATTTTTCGGGATCGGTGAGCCCCGCGAAATAGCCTTCGTTGAAGCTGAGCCACAATTCTGTCTTAACGTTGTTATCCTTCAGGGTTTTCAAAATAAAATGATTGGTTTCATCCAGCATTTCTCCAGATGCGCCGTCCACCCAAAACCATACGGA
>JAYSOP010000760.1:0-5253 GCA_043722905.1 Chryseolinea sp. | reverse complement strand
GCAGTCAGTTAACAGAGGCTATCTGTATCTTAGACTAACACCCCACCATCAGGGTGCTGATGAGGTAAAAGTAAAGCCGTTCCATCCGAACGGCTTTTTTATGGTTAATTTCACAAGGCCGGCTTTTTTTCTCATATAGTTGTAACCTTTCAGAGGTCTTCCGGTAACTAACACGATCCATTATTCAGGATATACCAGGACGGGACGCTCGAAATCGGATAAAGGGAGATGGGTTTGTACTGTGGTAATGTGAGGGTTGAATTAGATTATTGGCAAATATAAAAAGCTAAGGAGCTGATGACAGATGAAGCAATAATGGATGCTGTGAAGAACGGCAATCTTCAGCAGGCTACTTTGCTTTTCGAGCGATATAACAGGCGCATCTATAATTTTTTGGCCAAGATGACGATGGACAGAACGCTGGCGGAAGACTTAACACAAAATGTATTTCTACGCATCATTAAATACAGAGCCAGTTACCGGGACGGCGCAAGGTTTCAATCCTGGATTTATCAGGTAGCTCGAAATGTTTTTTCTGATCATTACCAGGCACATAAGAATAAATTTTCAGATTTCATTGACGTGGATAAGATCAGTGACAATATGGCTGACAAAAGTGAAAGTGAACTACAGGATGAGAAAGAATTACTGCTTCATCGTTCAATGGCTAAATTAAGCGAAGAGCAACGTGAGCTACTTGTGCTCACGCGATTTCAGCAGATGAAATATGAGGAAGTGGCCACCATCATGGATACAACGGTTGCCAATATTAAAGTGAAAGTTCACCGGGCAATCATCAGGTTGAGGGAGCATTATTTTGAACTGGAGAAGGGGTAGGGGGGCACAGGGTATAAGGAAATAGGGTATAAGGGTATAAGGGTATAAGGAAATAAGGGTATAAGGTATAAAGTATAAGGTATAAGGTTATGGAAAAGGAAAAATTGGAAAGTTTGCTGATTGATTACATCGATAACAAGCTGAATTCGGCTGATAGGCGTATGATTGAACACGAGCTTATTCGTAATGGCGACGCTAATGCATTATACAAACATTTGAAAGAAATGATTTCAGTGATGGACAAGTCGGCCGAGTTTGTCCCTTCCCCAAAATTGAAATCTGGATTCAATGAAATTCTAAAACAGGAAATGGAGGCTTACGAAAAGACAAAGTCAGTTTATTTCCTACCCTCTTTTTACCGAATGGCAGCCGCCATTGCATTATTAATCATGGGTGGTGGCATTGGGTTTTGGATCAGTAACAACAACGCCCAACACGAAAGGCTTGCCATAATAGAAAAAGAAATGGAAGAGACGCGAAAGCAACTGGAAAGCACCAAACAAATGATGTTGGGCATGATGGAAAATGAATTGTCAGCCAGTCAACGCATCCAGGGTGTAAATGTGGCCAGGAAGCTGTCGAAACCGGATGATGAAGTAGTGCAAGCCTTGCTGAAGGCGATGCATTCAGATCCCAATACAAATGTAAGACTGGCGGCCCTGGATGCCTTAAGTAAATTTAATGATGATTGGCTGGTTAGAAAGGCCTTGATCGCCTCGCTGGCAACACAAAAAGACCCGATGGTCCAGATTACACTCATTCAACTGATGGTGCAGATGAAGGAAAAAGAGGTCGTCAAAGATTTGCAACGCATGGTGGATGATGCCGGAACCCATAAAGCCGTAAGAGACGAGGCTTACTCAGGATTATTGAAGCTTTCATGAAAGGATAGGTAGTATATAAATATCAGTAAAATTTAATTGAAAATGACACACAAGAAATTAATAGTAGTTGTAGCCTGTGCTTTGATGATGATATCGGGAATACTTCCGGCCCAGGAATTTAAAATTTCCAAAAACAGCGGACGACTCGAATTGAACTTAGGGAGAGTTACTGTTGAAGGACACGATGGAAATGAAATCATTTTTAGTTCCAAAAGTCACCGTGACAATAAAGATGACCGCGCAGAGGGTTTGCGGGCAGTGAACAGCCTTAACATGGATGACAATACAGGATTGGGAATTCATGTTGTTGATAAGGGTAATATTGTTCAGGTTTATCAACTAAAAAAGACTGATTCGCCGGACATCAAAATACTGGTTCCAAAAAATCTGATTATTTCGTTCAACCACGACTCCCAATATGGCGGGGAGGCCAGGTTTGTGAATCTGACCAATGAGATTGAAGTCTCGGCTCTTTACAATAGTATTGAATTGGAAAATGTAACGGGCCCACTGACCATAGAAACTACTTATGGGCATGTAGAAGCCATCTTTAATACAAGTATAAAAGATCCCATCTCAATTGTTTCGATCTATGGTTATGTTGATGTGACACTTCCTGAGGCAACTAAAGCGAACTTAAAACTCAGCACCTCCTATGGGGACATATTTGTGGCTCCTGAATTCAAGATTGATGTACAAACGAAGGATGGTATGCAGGTATACAGTGATAAAGTTTCCGGCACAATTAACGGTGGAGGAATCAACATTGATCTGAATTGTAATTACGGGAAGATATATCTCAGAAAGAAATAAATAGTGCACTTGACTGCGGTCAAAAAAAATGATTGACAAAATTTTAAAAATGCAAAAATGAAAAAACAGATTTTAATACTGGTGTTTGGGTTGTTGCTTATCAGGTCTGTGTTTGCGCAGGAATACAAACTTGCCAAGAGCACGGGTCGGCTAGAGATCAGAGAAGTTAATAATGTTTCCGTCGAGGGTTATAGCGGAAATGAAATTATTTTTAGTTCCAGCAATAATGATCATGATGATGATGGGCGTGCAAAAGGCCTTCGCGCACTCAGCAGCCTGGGATTGGAAGATAACACCGGGTTGGGGCTCTCGGTATTGGACAAAGGAAACGTTGTTGAGGTTCAGCAGCTGAAAAAAACGGATGGACCGGATGTAAAGATTATGGTACCCAAAGGCGTTACCGTTTCCTATTCTCATTCTTCCCCTTATGGTGATGAAATTCAGATCAAAAATTTTGAAGGAGCGATTGAAGTCTCCACAGTCCATAATGGCGTTGTGCTTACCAATACTACCGGACCGATGTCAATAAAGACGGTGCATGGTGACATTGATGCATCTCTGGGCGCAACGTTAAAGAGTCCCGCTGCCCTGGAGTCTGTCCATGGTCATGTGGATCTTGCTTTGCCTTTGGCCACAAAAGCAAATCTGACATTGATCACAAACTTTGGTGAAATATTAGTTGACCCTGATTTTAAGATTGAAATTGAAAAGGCGGGAAGCCTGGTGAACTATAGTGACAAGATAAGGGGTAAAATAAATGGGGGTGGTATTGACATAACGCTCTCTTCCCAGCACAACAACGTCTATCTCAGAAAAAAATAATCACACGATCGCTCCGCGCGATGGCTGCATTGCGAGGAGTTCTCAAAAAAATCAATAATTATGAAAGGTAAAGTCATTCTTCTGATCGTTGCATTGGCAACACCGGTTAAGGAATATGCACAAACGCAATTGAACAAATCATTTCCGGTGAAGTCAGGTCAAACCATCGACATGCATTTTGATTATCCGCAATTGATCCAGGTCAGCACGTGGGATAAAAATGAGGTTTCAGTACAGGGCCTGGTCAGTATCAATGGAGGCGAAAATGACGATGCTTTTATTTTGGAAAATACAACCAGCGGAGATGTTATTAAGGTGAGATCCGAAATAAGGGAGATAAAAAAACTGCCCCAGCGGGTAACCATTTTGCGTGACGGGCAAAAAATGATGTTCAGGGATAAAGCTGAATGGAAGAAATATCAGGATGAACATGGGAGGACTTATAACACTATGTCATGGGGACCGGATATTGACATCCAATTGGAAGTCAAAGTGCCCCGAAACACTCAGACCAGTATCACTTCCGTTTATGGAATGGTAGAAATAAAAAGTTTCACAGGTCCTTTAACCGTTGATGCGACTTATGGTGGAGTCGATGTGGCCCTCAGTGAGGGGGCAGTCGGCGAACTCACCGCGGAAACAAACTTCGGTCAGATCTATTCGAATCTGGATATCAAGTTTAATGGAGATCAGTCGAAGGGCAAAGATTTTTATACATTTGTTTCTGCTAAACCTGGAAGCGGGCCCAGGTATAGTTTTGAATCCAAATTTGGTAATGTGTATTTAAGGAAGGCCACTCACTAGCTATTGCCCTGGCTCCGGTATTTTTTTGTCTTTTACGCATGAATACTCACGGGTTACCCAATACCTTTTCCAGGTATTTTGGGTAATTCCTTTTGATCAAAGAATCTATCTTATATTTACCTGACGTAAAACTATGTCAGGATTAAGCAAAAAAGATTATGATGCCGTCATCGTAGGCTCAGGACCCAATGGTCTTGCCGCAGCCATTACGTTGCAACAAGCCGGACAATCTGTAATAGTATTGGAGGGCAAAGATACTGTGGGAGGTGGCGTGCGGTCAGCTGAACTAACCCTTCCTGGCTTTATCCACGATATCTGCTCGGCTATTCATCCGCTGGCTATAGGGTCACCTTTCTTTAAAACCCTTCCTTTGGAAAAGCATGGCCTGGAATATATTCAACCTACGTTGGCAGCCGCGCATCCTTTGGATGGAGGAACAGCAGCAGCGTTGCAAAATTCCGTTCACGAAACCGCCCGGAGTTTAGGAAAGGATGCGCGCACTTATCTTCAAATAATGGAAGGTTTGGTAAAAGATTGGCCACACATGGCCGGCCATGTTTTAGGTCCTTTGCGGTTTCCGAAAGACCCCGTTGCCATGGCTAAGTTCGGATTAAATGCCCTTACCTCAGCACAATATTTATCAAAGAAATTTCACACGAGAGAAGGTAAAGCATTATTCGGTGGCATGGCGGCCCATTCGATTCAACCACTATCCAATTTGACGACCTCAGCCATTGCGTTGGTACTGATGGCTAACGCCCACCTGGCGGGGTGGCCTACTCCCAGGGGCGGCTCTCAGAAAATATCCGATGCGCTGGCTTCCTATTTTACTTCAATAGGCGGAAAAATTGAGACGAACTTCTATGTAGATAGGATGGATCAGCTTCCTTCCGCTGACGCTGTTTTATTTGATATCACTCCGCGACAATTATTAAAGATCGCCGGACATAAATTTTCCTCCTTTTATCAGTGGCAATTACGCAGGTATCGCTATGGGATGGGCGTATTCAAAATTGACTGGGCGTTGGATGGTCCGGTCCCTTTTGTAGCAAAGGAATGCCGGCTTGCGGGCACCCTGCACCTTGGTAATACC
>JAYSOP010000759.1:0-10164 GCA_043722905.1 Chryseolinea sp. | reverse complement strand
TCCACTAATACCCGGTCCTCATTTGGTTTGAAATTGATTTTTGCCATATTCTATTGATTGTTTTTAGGTTGAACACATGGTTTTCGCCAGCCCCGATTGATCATCAATGATGCCAAGGCGAAAAGAGATGCGAATTACGGACAATTTTTCTAAAAATGACAGCTTTACCTCACATTTGGTACGAACCGGCATAGTTTTTACTCGGCATTATGGCATGATGTCAGCTTTTGGACAACCAAACTGTCGCTGAAATGGCGGCCAACCAGCTGAATTTTAAGCAGGAATTTGTCTGGAAACGGAATAACGGGTATATTTTCATTAAGAAATTGTGTGCATATGGAGAAATTGTCAAAAGATTGGCTGACTCAAGGTCTAATTGATTTCGAATACAAGAAATATTTACTACTGGCGTATCTGCAAACGGCCAGAAAATCTTTTAGTAAAGTAGAATTGTATCCCTATCTCGCCGACCTGGTTTTTCATTATCGGAACCTCATGTCGGTAAAGGAGACGAAAACCCTGATACGCGAATCCTTTCCGAAGGAAATATCTCCCGAAGAAATCAAAAACCTGGAACTACGCTATCGCGAATTGGTGGAAGACGATGCCATTATGAATGAGCTTGATGCGATCATTGAATTCGCTATCCCCCAGATAAAGGAATCTCTTCAGCAGGGCACTGTGATATATGAGTATGTACAATCACAATGTGAGATTTCACCCATTGGAGTAACTCCCCTGTATGCCAACGAGGGCTATCTTTTTGTTACCATGCCACCTGAAAAGGAAACCAACATTTATCGTTACCAGGTTAGCATTTTTGAAGACAGCAAGGAACAGCTCCGGAGCTTGAATACGCAGTTTTTGGAGGTAATCGACAAAAATCATCTGTATCCTTATGAGCGAATTAAACTCGACCTGATCAAACGTTATAAGGATCTACCGAATCCCGCAGCATTCTTATTAATTTCGAAGATCAAATTCCCTTTTAGTGAAACCCTGATGCCGGTGGCAAAGAGATTATTTGTGAAACACATCTCGCAAGCGGCCTGAAAACGGCCCTCTCGGAAAAGGCCGGTCGATCTATTAATATACGGAAATTGTAAGGATTTTACAAATAAAAAGCCCCGGATTTTTGGTCCGGGGCTTCGTTATTTAAGTGTTTTATTTACCTGAATCAGCCGGGACGGTTTCAGCGGGTGTTCCTAAATCTAAATTCGGTGTTTGAGTTGCAGGAGCCTGTTCGCCAGCCCTGTCCAGAATGTCATTGGTCGGGGTAGCGGTATTGGGAGTAATTAATGTGGTGGTTAAGGAAAGCACCATAATCGCGATGATAAAACTCCACGTCAGCTTCTCCAACAGATCGCCAGTCTTTTTAACACCAATAATGTTACTGGCGGAAGATCCCCCGAACTGGCTTGTCAAACCGCCGCCCTTGGAATTTTGGGCAAGGATGACCAAAACTAAAAGGATGGCGAAAAAAATGATAAATCCGATGATGAGCGTGTACATAACTTACTTTTTCAAATCTTCAATTTGGGACGCAAAGTAAGCCTTTTTTTGGGGATATTTCCAAATCAGTTTCTTTAAGACTTCGATCGCTCTGTCTTTTTTTCCCTGCTTGATTAATATTTCAACAAGCGTTTCTGAAACAATGTTGTCTCCAAATTCACCCGGCTTTACTGGATTCAAATCGCCAATAGGGGATGGCGCGCGGTCTTTGGCATTTGAGATGGAAGGTTGAATCCGGATGAACTGATTGATGATTTCGATTTGCTGTTTTTGCTTTTCGCTCTCAGGCCTGATTTCATCCTTCGAACTTTGTATCTCTGTAATCAATTCCTCCATCGGATTACCGTACCTGTCACGATGCTCGCCTTTTTTTTTCGACTGTAAGATCCCTTCAGTGGCCGTGTTCATCGCCCTTGCCATTTCTATGATGCGTTCCTTTTTTGATTTCGTGTTTTCAGTGACAACAGGAGCAGAAATTTTTTCCGGCTGCGGGGTGTCGACAACAATTTCAGGCGTGACGAGTGTTTTGGATTTTGTATAACCCATGAAAAGGTTTTCAAAGGTATTTTTCAGTTTTGCCAAACGTTCAAGATCATCCATAATAACATCGGCCACATCAACAGAGTCGATGGTGCTGGTTATCTGATCATCAGCATTGACTTGCTTTGAAATAACAATCTGCAGTTCGGGTTCCTCGGACCTGGCGGTGAGGAGCTCTTTTAATAACGACCGGTCTGAGGCATAGACTGCAGCAAACTGCAGCTCGCTTTGTTGGTTTTGAAAACCGTGATCCTTGCTGACCCTCGCAGACAAAGTCTGCAGCAGCTGACTATAGGGATAGGCTAACTTTAATGATGCAATTTCTTTCGCTTCCTCCACCGAGGTACCAGCATAATGCTTCAGTAGTTCTACGAATTCGGTTTTATCCACGGCTTTGGGGCTTGAAGTAAAAATAGGAAATTTGTGGGTATCCTGAAGAACTAATTTAAAAAAATTAAATCAAACTTGGAAAAGCGGAAAGCAGAAAGCAAAAAGTTTAAAGCTTGTTCAGAGCCGGCGGCGATCGAACGACTATTAAAAGGGATTTTCAAAAGGATGTACATTCAAAATGGCAACACGAATCTTTCAACTCCCTAATACCTAATGTCCTAATGCCTGACACCTAATGCCTGACAACTACCAATTTGCTACTGAAGCATTGAAGATATCGTTAATGATCCGCTGGAAGATTTCTTTGATGAAGGCTTCTTCGACATCGCTCACATTCAGTTCGTTATCAAAATCCTTATAGAAGGAAAAACTTTTGTCCTTGAAACTCATTTTTTCATCCAGGGTATTGATATAAGTAGCCTTAACGGTGATGGTTAGTCTGGTAGAGGATGCCCGGTTAATTTCCGTGGGATTTCCCGTTGCCGTGGGGGAGATGGGGGTAATTCTAAGATCGGATATTTCGCCTTCCAGCTGCAATTCGCCTTCTTCACCCACCACCGAGAGACTGGAATTTTGAATAAAATAATTTTTCAGCTCGTTGGAAAAAACCTGCGACATGTTTGCTGGTCCGAGGTCAGCATTATTATAGAATTCTGCGATGCTAATATTTTTTGCGCTGGTCGTTGAGCCACTCATCGAATATTTAGCGGAGATTCCGCAGGAACTCAGCAAAGCGGATAATCCGCACAGCGGAATTAATATTAAAAGAACTAACTGAAAAGCAGGCTTCAGGCTATTTCTATTCTTCAAGTTCGTATTGTTTGATTTTGCGATACAAGGTGCGCTCTGAAATTCCCAAATCCCGTGCCGCATATTTGCGTTTATTATTATTTTTTCTCAGCGCGCGAACAATCAGTTCTTTTTCTTTCTTTTCAATGGATAATGATTCCTCTTCTGTCTCGTGGGCGATATCATGGATATCCTCAACGTCTTCCCCATTGGTCTGGGCCGGCGGAGTAGGCAGGTTAAATACAAAATGATCATGACCGGGAGAGGAGGCGTCATGGTGAATGTCTTCAAATAGCCCCGCGTTTTCTTTCACCAATTTTCCGGTATCACCCTGCCCATTCAGCAAATCCAGTACAATCTTTTTCAGATCGATCACATCCTTTTTCATATCAAAAAGAACCTTGTAAAGAATATCGCGCTCTGAAAGATTTTCTTTATCTGAAGCCCCGCTTCTGTACAAGGCTGGTAAATTATTTTCTTTGGGCAGATAACGCTGCAAAAGTTCACCGTTGATTTCCTTTTCTTCTGTTGATAATACAGAGATCTGCTCCACCAGATTTTTCAATTGACGAATATTGCCGGGAAAGCGGTAACTAAGCAAAACTTCTTTTGCATCCTCTGTTAAGGCTATTGGCTTTACTTTATATTTATCCGCGAAGTCAGATGAGAATTTCCGAAAGAGAAGTTCAATGTCTCTTCCGCGCTCCCGTAAGGGTGGCACAAAGATAGGCACGGTGCTCAACCGGTAATACAGGTCTTCCCTGAACTTTCCATCTTCGACATTCTTCATCAGGATCACATTTGTAGCGGCCACTACGCGTACGTCTGTCTTGACAACTTTTGAAGAACCAACTTTGATAAATTCGCCATTTTCCAGAACGCGCAATAAACGCGCTTGCGTTCCCAATGGCATTTCTCCAATCTCATCCAGGAAAATGGTACCCCCGTTGGTCACCTCAAAGTATCCTTTCCGGGATTCATGGGCGCCGGTAAAAGAACCTTTTTCATGGCCAAATAACTCGGAGTCTATGGTTCCTTCCGGGATGGATCCGCAATTGATCGCAATAAACTGACCGTGTTTACGGGGACTTAAATAATGTATGATCTTTGAAAAGGATTCTTTACCACTGCCACTTTCCCCGGTAATCAATACGGACATATCTGTAGGGGCAACCTGCATGGCTACCCTGACAGAGTTGTTCAACAAAGTGGAATTGCCAATAATCCCGAATCTTTGCTTAATAGTTTGTATTTCGTTTTCGCTTATTGCCATCTATTCAATTGCTTTGCCAATGAGTGTTCCCCCTGTGCAATCTGCTACAAGCACATTCACGTAATCACCCTTTCGATGATCTTTACCAGGGAAAACAATCACCTTGTTCGCTGTGTTCCGCCCTTGTAAATACGACGTTGATTTTTTGGAAGTTCCCTCAATCAATACCTTATAAACTTTTCCGACATCGCGCTGATTTCGGATCAGCGCATGTTCCCTTTGCTTTTTGATGATCTCATCCAGCCGCCTTTTTTTTATTTCAGGAGAGATATCATCAGCATATTTTTTTTCTGCAAGTGTTCCCGGTCGCTCTGAATAATGGAACATATACGCGTAGTCAAATTTCACTTCTTCCATCAGACTCAACGTTTCTGCATGTTCTGTTTCGCTCTCAGAACAAAAGCCGGTTATCATATCAGAGGAGATTCCACAATCGTCTCCCAAAATTTCTTTGATGCGTTGAATTTTTCCCAGATACCATTCGCGCGAATATCCGCGGTTCATCATTTCCAGTATTCGTGTGTTTCCGCTTTGAACAGGCAGGTGTATATATTTGCAGATGTTTTCATACCGCGCCATGGTATGCAACACCTCATCGGTGATATCTTTTGGATGGGAAGTGGAAAAACGAACCCTTAAATCAGTACTCACCCGGGCAACCATTTCTAATAAGTCCGCAAAGGTTACCAGGTTGTCGACGCCATTCTTTTCAATCGATGATTTGTTATTGGTCTCCGGGCTCCATTTATAGGAGTCCACATTCTGGCCCAGTAAAGTAACTTCGCGATAACCTTTATGGAAAAGATCGGTTGCTTCAGCGATGATTGATTCAGGATCACGGCTCCTTTCGCGACCGCGGGTAAAAGGCACAACGCAAAAAGTACACATATTGTCACAACCGCGCATGATCGAAATAAAGGCCGAAACACCATTCGAATTCAAGCGCACCGGACTGATATCAGCATACGTTTCTTCGCGCGACAGAAACGTGTTGACAGCTTTTTCTCCGTCATCAACCTGTAAAATTAATTTTGGTAAATCGCGGTAAGCATCCGGTCCAGCTACGAGATCGACAATCTTTTCTTCTTCCAGTAACCTGGATTTTAACCTCTCAGCCATACATCCCAGTACGCCAACGACGAGTTCTGGTTTGTTTCTTTTTAGTTTCGTAAAATGGGTAAGTCGAAAACGGATCGTTTGTTCCGCTTTTTCGCGGATTGAGCACGTGTTTAAAAATATGACATCCGCCAGCGTTAAATCCGAAGTCGTGTCATATCCCTCTTTGTGAAGAATCGAGGCTACAATCTCACTGTCGGAAAAATTCATCTGGCAGCCGTAACTTTCTATGTACAGTTTCCTGGATTTTCCGGTATTCACTTCTTTGGAAACCTGAAAGGTCTCACATGAAACCGCCTTGTGCTCCAGAATGCCGATATCCTCAATTAAATCCGCCATAAAAACTCAATAAGACGGCAAAAATACAATTTTTCCAATTTAATGACAACTTGGCAGGGAATTACAAGAGAAAATGATATCGATATAGGAACAAGGGTAGGATTTATACGGCACGACTATAAAGTATCAGGCATAGTTTGGTTTACTATATATTGAGCCCTTCATTTGGGGGGCATATGGCTTTCAGCCAGTCAATCTTTTTTCCCTTTCAAACCTTTTATACTTTTAAAATCTATGGCAATCATAAAGAAAGTAAGGGGGCATGAGCCGCAATTTGGCCCGAATTGTTTTTTAGCCGATAACGCGGTGGTGATTGGTGAGGTGATCATGGGGGAAAATTGCACAGTCTGGTTTAATGCCGTAGTAAGAGGGGATGTGAACTCGATCACCATTGGAAACAATACCAATATTCAGGATGGGGCGATTATCCATGGCACCTTTGAAAAAGCGAAAACCGTTATCGGCAGTAAC
Source organism: Chryseolinea sp. (assembly GCA_043722905.1). GTDB lineage: Bacteria > Bacteroidota > Bacteroidia > Cytophagales > Cyclobacteriaceae > Chryseosolibacter. The sequence continues at coordinate 3,734 of JAYSOP010000759.1, read as the reverse complement.
GTTTCGATAGCCCATAACGCCGTAGTGCACGGTTGTACGCTAGAGGATAATGTTTTAATCGGCATAGGCGCTATTATTCTGGATGGTACAGTAGTGGGTGCAAACAGTGTTGTTGCAGCTGGGGCGGTGGTTTTGCCCGGAACTCTGATTCCTCCGGGAAGTGTATTTGCCGGCGTACCTGCTAAAAAAGTAAAAGACATCGGAGATGATATGAGGGCGGTGATTGTCCGTACCGCCCGGAATTATCCGATGTATGCTGACTGGTTTAAGGATATCGAATAGGGCGTCAAAGTTGTGGTGTCCCCTGTAGGTTTGAGTAAACTTTACATAAGGGAAATCTCTTTTGATAAAGCATGTGTTATTTTAATTAAATTAGGTTCTAACATTCCGTTATATGATTGAGAATAAGGGCTTTGATCCCAAAATAATTGAAGAATATAGAGATAGAATAAAAGATCTGGCTACGACCTACGTCGAAGAAAAGGAAGAAGAGCCAAATGAAGAGTATAAGCATTTTTATTTTATTGGTATTTACGAAGGAAAGGAAGTCATTTACGATACCGTGATGTATACCCTCAGGCTAGAGCATGAGAGTGAGTTATTTGAAATTGCGGAGCATCGGGCGGCCCAGCATTTTCCACAGTATAAAAAGATAACTTACGAGGAAGATGAAAATGGCAATCTCACTTCCCTGGATCCCCTGGAAGAAGAGATCGGGCTTTTTATTGCGGAAGTCATTATGGAATTAGAAGAGGAAGAAGCTGTAAAAGTAAAGGAACATGTTGACCTTGATATCAACACCGATTTTGGCGTCGCGCTTGATGTCGGCATACTGAACGAAAAGATTACCTCCGTTGAGATTGAAAAATTCATCAAAGACTTCAATGAGGACAGTCTGAAATTAGACGAGAACCTGTATTCTTTTCAGACCCAGGACCTGGAAGAATAACATTTCCGACTGACCCGCTGGAAATCTGACAAATTACCATCATATTTGCCGCCGAACTTAACCTAACTTTTTTTTATCTCATACTGTCATGAAGAACCTGTCTTTGATCCTCAATGTCGTGCTGCTGGTGGCAGTCATTATTCTTTATGTTTTGCATTTCTCACCCCGAAAAAGTGTAGCCTCTGGTTCACCTTCCGACACATCATCGGTAGATTTAAATATTGCCTATATCAACTCAGATTCGGTTTTGAAACATTATGATTATTTAAAAGTTAACCGCGATCAGCTTGAAGTCAAAACGAAAAAGATGGATTCTGAGTACAGAAATCGCGCTGTGGGACTTCAGAATGAAATCACCGCTTACCAACGCAATGTTTCAAGCATGACACTTGGGCAGGCGCGCGCCGCCGAAGAAGATCTTGGAAAAAAGCAGCAAAACCTTCAGCTTTATCAGCAAACCCTGCAACAACAGCTGATGCAGGAAGAAGCGAAACTGAATAAAGAACTTTATGACCGCATCACTACCTTCCTCAAAAAATACGGCCAGGAAAAAAGCTTGCAGATTGTTTTGAAATTTGACCCAACGAGTGATGTACTATACGGAGGGGAAAGCCTGGATATTACCCCGGATGTCATAAAAGGATTAAATGAAATGTATCTGGAGGAAAAAAGCGGTTCAAAAGCAAAAGCCGACTCTGTTGCCAAATCCAAAAAATAGCAAACTCATCAATAATCTTACGAAGCCTCTCCAGCATTACTGGATGAGGCTTTTTTATTTTATATTTGGAGTTACCTACTGCGTACTACGTAGCTTACGCGGCAATATCTTATGTAGTGTTTGATTCATATCTTATTAGATCCAGAGTTAGGTTGTCTAAGTAATGAGCGAAGTAGTATGGCCAATCGGTTTAACGGAATCCTGAAAATTAAGTCACAGGAGCAAAAGCAAATTTTGCTGATGTTAACGACGGGATTTTTTATGGGGGTATTTATTGCTACCTACCAGGTTACTGCGGATTCACTGTTCCTGAACCGCATGGGCGACCAGTTGACCAAAGCCTTTTTGATGGCAGGCGCATTTGGAATTATATCAACCGCCCTGTTTTCATTTTTACAGAACTGGATAAAGTTTACAACACTCGCATTGGTGAGTATCCTGTTTATTTTAGCCTTTACCTTTTCGGCCTACCTGCTCTTACACTTTGGAAATCCCGTCTGGCATAACTACTACATTTTTGCGCTCTATTGTATGAGTGGTCCAATAACCGCTATTTTATTGCTGAGCTTTTGGGGTATATTCGGAAGGTTGTTTAATTTCCGCCAGTCAAAAAGAATTATTGGCTGGATCGATACCGGTCAGTTGATTGCCGCCATCATGGCAACCCTCATTATCATTCCCTTTACCTCTCCGTGGGTTAGCGATACGACAAACTACCTGCTGTTGTGCTGTGTGAGCATCTTTATTGTATCCATTTTATTAATAGCGATATCATCCTCATTTGCACTGGCAAAAAATGATCCGGCAGAATTCGGGCCGCTGGTAAGAAGAGAAACAACCATATCAAAACTTTTTAGTGACCGTTATATTTTGTCGCTGTCGGGTTTCCTGCTCGTCTCCATGGTCATGTTAATGTTCAGTCAGTATGCCTTTCAGGAACTCGTTCGGGAACAATATCCTAATGAAAGAGAACTGACGACCTTTAATTCTTTTTTCACGGGCGCCGTGTATGGCCTTAGCCTCATCTTGCAGACATTCATTAATAATCGGATTATTTCAAATTACGGATTGCGCATATCTTTATTCATACTTCCGCTAGTTGTAGGGTTGTTTGCCCTCGGCGCTGTGATTGTAGGAAACGTTTTGGGCTTCAGTCTGGAGACCTCCTCTGCCGGGTTTATTTATTTTTTCCTTTTCGTCGCGCTGAGCAGATTATTTAACTGGACCTTGCGCGATTCGCTGGAAAACCCCGTGTTCAAATTGTTTTTTATTCCACTGGATAACCGCTATAAGTTCAACATTCAATCAAAGGTCGAAGGTTTGGTAAATGAAAGCTCCCGGTTCATTGCCGGAGTGCTCATCTTTAGCTTCGCTTTTATTCCCGCCTTTAAGATCATCCATATTTCTGTGTTGATTTTGGTGCTCGTAGCTGCGTACTTTTTTATTGTTAATAATATCTACCAGGGTTACCGGAATAAAATCCGCCAAAAACTGGAGACCACGATGGCCGAGGAGAAACAGGATAAACTAGAAAAAGGCTTCAAAGAGGTTACCCTTCGGCTTGAGCAGATGCTCATCATTCCCCAGGCGGAGAAAGCCGTCTTTTCATTCAAGCTCCTGGAGAAAATCAATGGCGCCCAGATTTCCACCTGGGTTAACCAACTCCTTAAAAATCAGGACGAGGTAACACGACATTTTGCCCAGGAAAGGATGAATGAGTTGAAAGGACTTTCTGTTTCAGATCAGTATGTTATTCGTATGGATCGCAACAAGGTGAGCGGGAGTATCAAAAACCTGATGAGCGAAAGCGATCTACAGTTCCTTATTGACAATGGCGGAGATGTTCAGAAATCGAGAATTCAAAAGCTGACGAAGTCATCCAATCCAAACGACAGGCATTATGCAACGGAGCTATTGCTTCATGTTTCACGTGAGGAAGGTGTTTCATTCTTGATGGAACTATTGAATGACTCGGAACCCAAGGTGAGGAATACCGCCATTAAGACAGCGGTAAAAAGATACAACCATGAAGTAATTCAAGCCCTGATTGAGAATCTTGGAAACCCG
>JAYSOP010000758.1:0-2832 GCA_043722905.1 Chryseolinea sp. | reverse complement strand
TGATTTTCAGGCTGGCATAACAAATGCAAAGACAACTTTGTGAAAATGGCTGCAAACTATAAAATCCTGACATTGGCACTGGGTATACTGGTGGCGATCCTTATCGCAGTTACCCTTTGGATTTCACCCCAACAGGATGAAATTTCCAGCTCAGAGGCCAGCCTTCTTCAACTTCCGTTCTTCTCAAGCCATGTTTTTAAGACTCACGTCGGCATTTTTAAGCCGTGAATTAACGACTGGATTTGTCTCTCAAAATTGGTTTTCACTTTTCTGGTTTCCTGGAAGCGCTGCGCAGGTTGAAATAATCTTTATTTAAATTAAAGACGAGAGAAAATCGGTTTTTGTCTATGCCTTTAAACTGGTATTCTGAGAGAGCCACATTTCGTCCGTAAAAAAGGTTCACGAATCCCATAATGCTAATGCCCGCTCGCGGGGTAAAAAGTATTGACTCATGATCAAAGTCAGTATAGTATGTTGCATCCAGTGCTAAACCTACCAGTCCAGCGGTGATTTCGTAACCAAGCTTGGGTCCCAAAATGAATTCATCATCTTGAATGATACCATCAACGGTTAAGTATGGACCGGCAGAAGCAAGGCTCAGTGGATGGATATAAATTTTATGTAGTTGTATGCCGATTTCAGCAAAAGCAGTTTCCTGAACACCGATACCCACTTTTGGAATCAGGCGCGCCTTTGTCCAATACCTTTCGAAAGGCCGGATATTCACGGTATCCTGACCCCATAGAGAAATCGATGCCATCAGGCATGAAAGTCCAAGCAATATTTTTACAGTGTTAATTTCTATAAGCATAATAATGCAAAACGGCTTCAATGGCACGGCGGATAGCTTCATTGATAGGATAAAAATCCCTGGCAAGTTCAGGATCAATAGCGTGCAAACGCATATAATACTGATTCATCACCGGTACCTGCGCGCCATCCTGAATTTTCTGAACGGTTTCAGCATAGGCCCCCGCCTGTTCTGATTTAATGATCTGGCAAGTCACAAGTTCTCGATTGCCATATTTATTTGTTCTGGCTGTGAACCCAAACAGGCGACAGATTAATCCACGATAAGTATATTCGGAACATAAGCCCACGCCCGATTTCCCGGGCTCGAGGATGAGACAAGTATTTCCCGGATCGTCATTTAATTTATCCAGCCATTCCGAAGCCAGATTTTTATCAAACAAATGTTGGGCAAAAGGGAGGAATTCAAGAACAGTAGCTTCAATATCTGATTTGTTGCAACATTTCCCACAGCCGAATTTACAGGAAAGGGTAGACCAATCCTGAAACGATTTCATCTCGAGATCAAGGTGCTGAAACACCCCTTCTACTTCATGAACTTTTTGGCGGAGCAACTACGTTTGATTTTCAGCAAAGGTAAGCGGGTTTGCTCGTAATTTTGATTTTATGCGTCTATTTCATTCAACCGTTTGCGAAGGCGGCAAACACTGATCACGTTGAATGTGCGACTAATAAAGGCGCTGATCAGCCAATACGCCAAATGAATTCATTATTAATCTGAGGATTTAAGCCAAATGCGTATTTTATTTGTTTTGATTAAGTGAGAATATTGCTGCTAATAATATTTTCTACTGAAAATAAGAATTATTTTTGACGGCCTGTAAAGTGGCTTTATGATGGATCCAGCTATCGAAAAATATATGCCGATTGGGTTAATGTTCTTGCTTGCCGCAGGATTTGTTGCCCTCACAATGGTGGCAACGCACTGGTTAGGGCCCAAACGCAAGACTAAGATTAAACTGGAGTCATTTGAAAGCGGAATTGAATCGCGTGGCAATGCCCGTGTTCCGTTCCCTATCCGGTACTATCTGGTGGCCATTTTATTCGTTTTGTTTGATGTGGAAGTAATTTTTATGTACCCATGGGCGGTTAATTTTAAGGAATTTGGAGTTACAGGATTTCTTCAAATGCTGGTATTCATTGCTTTATTACTGGTCGGCTTTTTTTACATAATCAAAAAGAAGGCATTGGAGTGGAAGGACTAAACGATTAAGATGCAAGAAACGGATATAAAAAGCACAGGGATCCAACTGGTTGAAAAGCCAGACGGATATGAAGGTGCAGGCTTTTTCGCCACGAGTTTGGATAAGGTTGTGGGTATGGCGCGTAAAAATTCCATTTGGCCACTCCCCTTTGCCACTTCTTGTTGTGGGATAGAGTTTATGGCTACCATGGGTGCTCACTATGATCTTGCGCGCTTTGGCTCTGAACGTCTCAGTTTTTCTCCGCGTCAGGCAGACCTGTTAATGGTAATGGGTACCATCGCCAAAAAGATGGGACCGGTTTTGAGACGCGTTTATGAGCAAATGGCCGAGCCCAGATGGGTATTAAGTGTGGGTGCATGTGCCTGCAGTGGCGGCATTTTCGATACGTACAGTGTTCTTCAGGGAATAGACAGAATTATTCCTGTAGATGTTTATGTGCCAGGGTGTCCTCCGCGACCGGAGCAAATCATTAATGGGATCATGAAGATCCAACAACTGGTTGAAACGGAATCCCGGGGAAGAAGGGAATCACCTGAGTACAAAGCCACGCTGAATAAATATGGTATTGAATAAATATGGATAATACCACCCGGGAGAAGCTAGTCAACATCGTCAGAGAGAAATTTGAAAATGACATTCTCTCTGTGGAAAGTCCATATAATTTCTTAACGATCAATTTTAAAAGAGATAACATCATACCTCTCATCCAATACCTGTATGATCATCCGGTTGCTAAGTTTCAGTATCTGACTTCCCTTTGCGCTATTCATTTTCCGGAAGTAAAGCAGATTGCCATGATGTACCAGCTTCACAGCCT
>JAYSOP010000757.1:0-2407 GCA_043722905.1 Chryseolinea sp. | reverse complement strand
TTGAAATCAGATATGCCCACACCCCCACCGTTGTATATATACTCGTGGGTAAGTATGTTAAAGGTATCGTTTTCGGTAATCTCATTATTGAATGTAATTCCCGTTTTAGGGGAGCCAAGGAGTTCGAATAAAGTTTTTTCCCGTTGAGTACAGGCAAAAGAAAGACTTCCAGCAATCAGTAAAACGAAAAAGCGTTGGCAAGTTCTGTTCATGAATGGATTATAAAAAAAAGTAAGGCCAATATACATTGGCCTTACTGATTCAGAAATAAAAAAATTTTATATTAATATCCAGGGTTTTGCTTGATCACATCAGAACCCAATAAGTCAATTTGATTCTGTGGCAGAGGAAGGAGTTCATCCTGACCCGATGTAAAATTTGCACCACTTAATGCGCCCAAGGGAAGTTTAGGAGCTTCGTAAGCAAGGTAAGCATCGAGCTGCTGTTCAGCAATCCCCCATCTTACTAAGTCATAGAAGCGGTGGCCTTCTCCTGAAAGTTCAAGCTTGCGTTCAAATCTTACAATCTTCCTTGCTTCGTCTTTGCTAGCAAAAGCGGTTGTATAGGTATTGATCACATAATTCGCAGCAGGTGCCGCACCTTTCATCACAAAGCCAGCGGGATTTGCCGCACGACCACGCACGCGGTTAACATAATCCTGGGCTACAGCCAAACTTCCCACCTCAATTTCAGCTTCAGCTGCCATTAATAAAACATCCGCGAAACGAATGATCGGAAAATTAACAGCGGTATAACCCGGTGTCCAAGAACTGTTATCCTGTAAACTTCCTTTATCCGTTTTGTAGTAAACGAATTTTTTGGTCTGATAAGGACCTGCGTTAGGCTGGTTACGGATCCAGGCTTTACCAGGGAAATCCATCCAGTCAAGATAAGGAATGCCTCTGCGTCCGATGGAGTGATCGATACGTGGATCGAGCGGACCGGCATCAGGAGTAAATGGATTTGCTGTCTCAAGACCCATGTCAGTCTTTAATTCATTGGCCGCGCTATTGTAAGTCTCATCCAGCAAAGGAAACCCGCCGCTTGTGCGGAAAGAATTAGCCATGGTGAATGTAGGCTGGAAGAAACTACAGCAGTTACCTGGACCGTCAGCCCCTGTGTTATAGGGCCAGTTCAGATCAAACTCAGGGTTGGCATTGTTAACACTTCCGGTGTTTGCCGCAGCCTGGTATGCCCAGATGGATTCCTCATTATTGTCGTTTGATCCTCTGAAAACATTGGCATATAACGGGACAAGAGCATACGGCTTGTTATTGGATGTTCTGCCATTCACAATAAGATCATCATAAAGCGCTTTTGCCTCGGCAAATTTATTTTGATACATATAGATCTTGGCGAGGTATGCTTGTGCCGCCCACTTATTGACCCTTCCTACCTGAGTTTGTGTTACCGGAAGATTCGCATGTGCGAAAGTCATGTCCGCTTCAATCTTTGGCCATAGATTAACATCATTCTTTACTTTTTCTATGCCGGTCCCATAATCAACCGTTTCGTCAACATAAGGCACGTCGCCGAAGGTTCTCTTCAATTCAAAGTAAAAATGTGCCCTCAAGAATTTAGCCTGAGCTTCAATGCCCGTTTTAAAATCCGCAGGAACCGCAGGCAGTGCTTTAGCCAACAATTTTAAAGTGGCGTTTGCCCTTGCTATCCCCTCAAAATTGCCATTATATTTCTCATTGATTACACCCTGGGTAGGCAACGATTCGTATCGTTGAATAGGATTTATATCGGAAAAATCACCCGGATCGGTACCTTTGTTGGCGTCCGCGCCACGAATACTTCCCCAAACCCAGTTGGAAGGACTGGCCATACGACCGCCGCGACCATTTACCTGAGAATAAACAGCGATGAGCGAACTCTCCAATCCTTGTCTTCCGGAAAGGAGTTGCTCATTTAATTGTCCAGTCACAGGAACTTCAAGAAAACTATCATTGCAGGAATAGGTAATTACCAGCGCTGCAACGAGCATCCCGACCGCTCCTTTTTTTATATTATTTTTCATTGTCATTTTCATAATGTTAGGTCTTAAAAGTTAAAAACCGATATTCAGGCCAGCCGTAAAACTTCTGGTTACAGGATAGTTTCCAACATCAATACCAAAATTCGTATCAGCGGCACCGCCAACAGCGGGGTCAAGACCACTGTATTTTGTTATCGTAAACAAATTGTTGGTTGATATAAAAATACGAAGCCTGTTCATGTTCAGTCTGTCAAGCATCACAGCAGGAATCGTGTATCCAAGGCTGACATTTTGCAACCGTAGATAAGATCCGTCTTCCACATAGAAGGAGTTTGACTGCGTGTTCGTACTAAAGTTAGAAGCACTTTCAAACACAGGGGTCTCCGCACCAAGATTGGTGGGGGACCACGAGTCTTTCACCCTGGC
>JAYSOP010000756.1:0-2348 GCA_043722905.1 Chryseolinea sp. | reverse complement strand
CTGGCAAGACGATATTTGTGCCTGGCAACCTGCTCATTTTTTTCAACCACACTGGGTTTTTTGGATATGACCCGCTGGACATTCCTCCAATAAATACCTGTCCACCATAAGACAACCAGTACCAGACAGGTTGCCAGGTAATACCAGCGAGTAAGATCTATATTCAGGCGCAGATTTGAAAAGAGGTAGGCGAATCCAAAGGCATAAAAGAATACTTCATTTTTATCAGGCACCGGGCTGGTTACCGGAACCACCCAGGCTTGCAAAATGATTGCGGAACAAATAAACGCGAGTAACACCTCCCTTTTATTTTCAAAGAATTCTCTGCCTGCGCGCGCCTTGTCAAGAGCAAATAGAATAATAAGAAAAAGAAAGAATTTCTCCCAGTACGCCCACCCTAAAATTTCATTCAAAAAATCCATCACTACCAATCTTGATTTATGAGGTGGCTGGCCGTGATTAAACCAATAAGCAAAATCATACTTTAGAAGCGGTGCGATGAACAGGACAAAGAAAAAGATAATCAGACCTGTGAAAATGAGCCACTTTTTCATGGATTTATCAATCCATGCGTTATAAGACAGAATTCCATATATGATAAGCAATCCCAGACCGCCCACGTCTTGCTTGGTAAAAAATGAGAAAAAGATAAAAAATGCGCCAAGCACAAGGCCCATCCACATTTTCCATCCTTGAGTATTGAAAACCGCTAGAAGAACAAAGTAAATGGCAACGAGTTCAAACACAAAAACCATGTTATTATACCACGGCCAGAAGTTAAATGAGACATAGGAAAAACAATAAACCAGTACGGAAAGGAATATCACGACCGGTCGCACGCCCAAAATTTTGAGGATTGATCTGAACGCGAACACGGAGATTAAGTTGATCAGCACCTGTGCTTTTATGAGAGTGAAAAAATAAGGCCCGAAAATTTTAAAGAACAGTGCCGGGATAACCCAGTAAGCGTAACCCATTGGCAACGAGTAGTCGCGGAAGGGTATCTGCCCCAGAGACATACGGTATGCGCCTTCCCAGGATAGGAAAATGTTAATTCGATACGGATTGTTGAATAATAAGGGAATGAAACAAAAAAACACGGTAATCAGCAGTTCACAAACCAGTATTTGTCTTTCAGAAAGGCCTTTATGGAACATAATCAATTTTGTATCGGGTTAAATATTTTCTTTTATTGTAGATTCCAGTGGGTATTGGTGCATCTTTTTTAGAGTCATTTTCATGAAGAAATTAATTACCAATTGGAACAATTATCCGGTTGTCGAAGCCCAGGAAATATCTTTCGACTACGAGAAAGAAATTGCATTAAAGCTAGCACAATCTTCAATTCCCCACGGAAATGGGCGGTGTTACGGAGATGCGTCGTTGTCATCGGATGTGGTGAATACCTTGCGTTATGATAAGGTTCTGGCTTTTGACGAAGTCAATGGTATAATTACGTGCCAAAGCGGCATTTTACTTTCTGATCTGCTCCAGATAATCGTCCCAAGAGGTTGGTTTTTACCTGTCACCCCCGGGACAAAATTCATTACCATCGGGGGAGCAGTGGCCTCTGATGTTCATGGCAAAAACCATCACGTTGACGGATCCTTTTCCAGACACATTGTCTCTATGACAGTACTTACTGGTACCGGTGCTACAATAGCCTGCAGTGCCAAAACAAATTCCGACCTGTTTTGGGCCACTTGCGGTGGAATGGGTCTCACCGGAATTATCCTCGATGTAAAATTTGGCTTAAAGCGCATCCAAACTTCCTACATTCGTCAAAAACAGATTAAAGCCCGCAACCTGGATGAGGTCATGAGACTTTTCGAGGAGCACAGCCAATATACCTATACGGTGGCGTGGATTGATTGCCTTAAAGGCGGACAAGATTTTGGCCGTAGTATTCTAATGGCGGGGGAGCATGCCACCCAGGACGAAGTTAAATCAGACAGGAAATTACTTCCCAAAGAAAAAGCCTTGCTGACAGTGCCTTTTTATTTTCCATCATTCGCGCTGAATGGATTTTCCGTAAAGATCTTTAATGCTTTATTTTATGCGAAGAATTACAAAAAAGTAATGGATAGCGTCGTACACTACGATGGCTATTACTATCCGCTGGATTCAATTTTAAGCTGGAATAAGATCTATGGTAAAAAGGGCTTTGTTCAATATCAATTTGTTTTGCCACTGGAAGCCAGTAAAGAGGGCTTGATCAACATCCTTGGAAGAATAAATAAAATGGGCCTGGGCTCTTTTCTGGCTGTGCTTAAATTATTCGGGGAACAGGACGACCTGATATCATTTCCGATGAAAGGGTATACTTTAGCACTGGATTTCCCAATTCG
>JAYSOP010000755.1:0-5081 GCA_043722905.1 Chryseolinea sp. | reverse complement strand
GCTTATAACACCACCAAAGAATATATAAAGTCGGACAAAGCCTTCGATGAGGCGCTGGGGTTGAATCCCAATAACCCGACGGTGCTGAACAATTACAGTTATTATCTCGCGTTACGAAAAGAAAATCTGGAAAAGGCTGAAAAGATGTCGGTTTTGTTAATAAAAAATCACCCGGAAAATGCGACCTTTCTGGATACGTATGCTTGGGTTCTATTTACCCGTGAAAAATTTAAAGAGGCCAGAAGAATAATGGAACGCGCACTTAGTACGGGAAAAGCTACGGCCACACACTTCGAACATTATGGCGACATTCTATACAAGCTTGGTGATACTGATAACGCCGTGCGACAATGGGAGAAGGCCAGGGGAATGAATGCTAATAGTGAAACGCTCAATAAAAAAATTGCCAACCGAAAAATTTATGAGTAAAGGCCGAGGGTTCTTTATCATCACCTTTTGCATACTGGCCTCTGCCTGCAGCAAAAAAGTAGTCGTCACTCCCACCGCTATAGCCCCAAAAGCAACCCTGAATATTGAAGAGATTGATTTCGATTACTTTCAGGGTAAAGCCCGTATGATCCTGCGCGATGCCAATAAAGAACGGGAAGTGAAAGCAAACATCCGGATCCGTAAAGACAGTGTCATCTGGATGACTTTTTCCGTTATCGGTGTACAGGGCGGAAAGGCATTGATCAACAAAGACTCAATCACCATTGTCAGTACCGTCGATAAAGAATATTATGTTTTTGAATATAAAGAACTCTCGGACCGTTTTAAATTTAACATCGACTACAATGTAGTGCAATCAGCCATGCTCGGCAATCCGATCATTCCCCGTTCCGACGGTGACCAGGTTCAACAGGAGAGCTCGATGTACCTCTTACAGCAAAGTCAGGCAGATGTCATTGTACTGAACTATGTCAATGCCGCCAGTATGAAAATTGAAAAAGTGGAGTTAAAGGAAGGTAACAGCATGAATTCACTGGTCATCAATTATTCCAATTTCCAGCCCGTAGACACTAAGGTTTTTCCTTTCAACGGAACGATCAATCTTTTTTATAAGACCCTTTCGGGACTATTGAACACTACGATCATCTTTGAATACAATAAAGCCGAAGTGGGAGATCGGGAACTTCGGTTTCCTTTCAATATACCGAAACGATATGAGCGCAGGTAAATTAGCCCTGCTTGTTATCCTTTTGCTGGGAGTATCTTTCTGTGTGTCAGCGCAGAAAAAAACAAAGAGCCAGCTACAGAAGGAAAAGCAGCAGAGTGTTGAAAAGATCAAGGAAGTTGAAAAGATTCTGAATGAAACTGCCGCGAAGAAAACAAATACACTGGGTGAATTGAGCGCACTCAATCAAAGGATCATCGAGCAGGAAAATCTTATCAGTTCCATTAAAAAAGAAATCAACCTTCTCAATTCAGAGATAGGTGAAAACAATGATATTATCCAGGTCCTGGATGATGATCTAAAAAAATTAAAAAAAGAGTACGGAGCCATGCTTTTCGCGGCTCAGAAGGCAAACAATAGTTCCACCCGGCTTACTTTTTTATTTTCAGCCCATTCCTTCGATCAGCTTGTGATGCGGCTGCGTTATATGGAGCAATACGGAGAAACACGCAAGCTACAGGCAGAATTGATCGGTCAGGTTCAGGGTGAGTTGGGTAGCCAGATAAAACAAATTGAAAGCAAGCGCGAAGAAAAAAATCTTCTTTTAGGCCAGGGGGTAGCGGAAAATCGAAACCTCGTCTCGCTGAAGAAAAAACAATTCTCGCTGGTCAAGGCTCTGGAAAAGGAAGAGAAAACACTGAAGCTGGATTTGGAAAGTACTAAGAAAGCCCTTACCCTCCTTGACCGCAAAATCAATGACATCATCAAAGAAGAAATGGAACGGGAAGCTTTGGCCTTAAAGGGTTCCAAATCTGTTTCCGTAGCCCTCTCATCGTCGTTTGAAGAAAATAAGAACAAACTTCCCTGGCCCGTTTCCACTGGCTTTATATCACAGCCTTTCGGGCGACAAAACCACCCGGTATTGAAGGGCATCGTCATGCAGAACGATGGGGTCAATATCCAAACAAAATCCAATGAAAAAGTGAAGAGCGTTTTTGAGGGGGAGGTGAGAAGGATAGCTTTTATCCCTACCCTTGGCAGTACTGTTATTATCAATCACGGCGAATATTATTCCGTCTATACGGGCTTGAAGGAAGTGTATGTCAAAACCGGGCAAAGGGTAACCACAAACCAGGAAATCGGCCAGGTCATTTCCAACAATGACGGCATTTCAGAATTGCGTTTCCAGATCCGGAAGCAAACCACTGCCCTCGACCCGCAAGCGTGGTTGATGAATATGTGATGTAAAGATTACAGGATTTCTTTCCCATTTTTGAAGATTTTACCCTATTTTTGTGGTTCCCTTATAAAAATTTATAATATGAAAGCGATACTGTTGTTTTTGGGTAATTTGGGCATGCAGGAAATCCTCATGATTGGCTTGTTTGTTCTGATCTTCTTCGGCGCAAAAAAAATTCCTGAATTTATGAAAGGCCTGGGCAAAGGCGTTCGGGAATTTAAAGATTCCATTAAGGACGTGAAAAAGGACATCGAAGATGCCGGCTCAGCGGCCAAAATTGAAGACGGAAAGTAAGTATTGAAAAACTATGGTTCTTTTCGGGAAATCCGGAATGATCTCCACAACGGCAGCATCACCTGCCGTGATCTTGTTAAGCACCATCTGGCAACGATCCGTGAAAAGGCACACCTCAATGTATTCCTGAGCGTGTTTGAAGAGGAAGCGCTTAGTCGGGCTTCCGAAGTTGACAAAAAAATAATTGATAAAAACGCGGGTAAATTAGCAGGATTAGTGGTGGGGATAAAAGATGTACTTGCGTTTCAAGACCATCCGCTACAGGCAAGCAGTAAAATTCTTGACGGTTTTACCTCCCAATTTACATCCACCGCCGTGCAGCGACTTCTGGATGAAGATGCCATCATCATTGGACGGCAGAACTGCGATGAATTCGCGATGGGCTCATCCAATGAAAATTCTGCCTTTGGTCCTGTTTTACATGCCATAGACCCGTCAAGGGTTCCTGGTGGCTCATCTGGCGGCTCTGCTGTAGGGGTCATGGCCGATTTGTGTCATGTTTCGCTTGGATCTGACACAGGTGGTTCAGTCAGGCAACCCGCAGGATTTTGTGGTGTTGTAGGCCTGAAACCGACTTATTCCAGAATTTCCCGTCATGGTTTGATTGCCTATGGGTCATCTTTCGACTGTATTGGCATTTTCGGAAAATCTGTTGAAGATGTCGCCCTCGTATTGGAAGTCATCGCAGGCCCTGACGAATTTGACAGCACGGTATCACAACTCCCCGTACCCGAGTATTCAAAAACGATGGAGGAAGAAAATCAGAAGCCTTATAAAATTGCGTATCTGCGCGAAATCGACCATTCTCAGGGCATTCAACCTGAAATCAGGGAAAATATTCAGAAAAAAATAGAACAATTAAAAAAAGAAGGGTTCGAGGTACATCCCATTGAATTTCCTCTCATGGAATATATTTTGCCGACCTATTACATTCTGGCAACAGCCGAAGCGAGCTCGAACCTGTCACGTTTTGACGGCGCACGGTATGGATACAGGAGTGATCAAACCACAGACCTTCATTCCATGTATAAAAAAAGTCGTTCAGAAGGTTTTGGAAAAGAAGTACAACGCAGAATTTTACTTGGCACATTTGTTTTAAGTGCCAGTTATTATGATGCTTATTATACAAAAGCGCAAAAAGTAAGGCGAATCATCCGGGATAAAACAAAGGAATTGTTGAAGATTTATGATTTTATTCTGATGCCCATAACCCCTACTACGGCTTTTAAATTAGGCGAGCATACAGATAATCCTTTAGAAATGTACTTGGCTGATTTATTTTCCGTTCAGGCTAATGTGGTGGGCGTTCCCGCTATTTCGATACCGTGCGGACAAGATAAAAACGGTTTGCCTATCGGACTGCAAGTAATTGCGGATGATTTTGAAGAATCAAAACTTTTACATTTCTCAAACCTTTTAACACATTTGAATTAGCATGAAGAAAGCAAGGCTCTTTTTGCTCTTCATCATGGTCTCATCCGCGGCGATGAGCCAGGATCTGCCGGAAGAAAAAATTGCTCAGTCAATTGATTCTGTCGTCGTCGATTCACTTGAAGTTGCTCAGGCCGAAGAGGAAATGATGTACAAAGAAGATACAGCGGATTATGTCTTTTATTATTTGCCTGCCGATCTGGAATACATACCGGGAGATGATGACCCGACTATTCTGCAGGATCGGTTGACGTGTCTGGAGAAACAGATACCGCTCGTTTACAACGATAAGATCCATGCCTTCATTAATTACTTCACCGTAAAAGACCGGGAGTATACCCGCATGATGATGCGCAGGAAAAATCTTTATTTCCCGCTGTTCGAAAAATATTTAGCAAAATATAATTTGCCCGACGAATTAAAATACCTATCCATTATTGAGTCTGGTTTAAATCCGCGCGCCGTTTCTCGTGTGCGGGCCGTTGGCTTATGGCAATTCATGTCGGCCACAGGAAGATATTATGGATTGAATAACGACTGGTACATAGATGAACGGATGGATCCGGAAAAAGCTACTGACGCAGCTTGCCGTTATCTCAAGGATCTTCATAGAATGTTTAAGGATTGGGAGCTGGCACTTGCGGCCTATAACACAGGGCCTGGCAACGTGAGACGTGCCATACGAAGATCCGGTTATAAAAAGTCTTTCTGGGAAATCTATCCTAATCTTCCGCGGGAAACACGCTCTTATGTGCCGCAGTTTGTGGCCATCATGTACGCGATGAACCATCTCGATGAACATAACTTCTTTGATGAAGGAGAAGAGATGCTTGTGAGCTCTGATACGGTTCATGTGAAAAGTTTTCTGAATTTTGAAACGCTGGCCTCCCTCACCGGTACTTGTCTTGAAGATCTCCAACGACTCAATCCCTCCATTCAAAGAAATGCTATCCCGCAAACAACCGGAAAGTATGTGATGAGAATTCCGGTAACGGCGAAAGA
>JAYSOP010000754.1:0-2469 GCA_043722905.1 Chryseolinea sp. | reverse complement strand
ATATTGTTTTAATCTCCTGCTCGCCTTTTCCTGCTTTTTGATTCCCTTCCCAGGCGTATACGAATCCGATGGTTCCATCGGTTCCTTTGAAATCTTTTTTAAGATGGGGGTCCATCATAACCCATTTGCTATAGAAGTCCTGATTTTTAAGAAATTTAACATAATGAAAAACTTCTGCTCCTGGTCGTTGGATGCTAATCTCCCGCTTAATACTATATTCCTTTTTTATCAATAGGGCTGCAATCAATAGAAGGATCGCAAGAATTGCGATGACGGCGAGTATTGTAATGATGATATCCATGGTGTTTTCGGTTTATTTATGTTGACTTAATCAATAACCTTTTATTTTTTATGTTTCAATTTGCGCCCGATAGTTCAACAAATTCAAAACCTCCGGTTGAGTATCCGATAAAATTTCTCCGCTAAATCCAAAATCTTTTAATAACCCGAGGATCAAATCTGCCTGAATCCCGCCCTTGTCATTTTTAACCCTAAGAATGTTATCACAATCATCCAGGTCAAAGTTCGCGGTATAATCTGCAAATGTTCTATTGATCTGAGTCACGAGCAGCCTGGCATGGGGTGGGTCGTTCACATTTGTTTTAAATACTTCAATCATATCGATAGGCTTTATTTCTTTTTTATGGTTTATATCTCAGGAACACAACACCAGAGGTAAGCTTTTTCTTCTCCATCAATTTTAACGCTAAGCGGTTGACAATATTACCAAATAATGGTTTCCCGCAACCCAGGATTACCGGATGGACGGCTAGCATATACTCGTCAATGAGATGCAAGTCTGAAAAACTTTTGATGATGCCGGCTCCTCCGCAAAGCCAGATATCCTTCCCATCCTCATCTTTTATTCTATTGACATGAGACAAAATGTTTTCATTAATAACCATTGCGTTTCCCGGAACGTGTTTCATACTTCTTGAAAAAACATATTTTCTCATCTTATTCACCATGCTGTTAAAACCAGGGAATATTTCTGGCGGAACCTTATCAAAAGACTGCAGTATTCCCAGCTTTTGATAGGCAATTCTCCCGTAGAATATGGTATCAAAAGAAGATAAAAAATGATGGCGAAAACCGGTTTCTTCAAAATCAGAAGAGATCGGGGTAAGCCAGTCTAATTGACCGTTTGGTCCTTCAATATATCCGTCAATCGATAGCGCGATCTCAGCAATAATTCTTCGCATCACATTTAAAATTTCTTAGGTCACCTCTCACCGAACCTGCTGTAAGACCATTTTACCTTCCTTGTGATGTGGCCTGGGCATCCGGAGGTGTTTTCTATCGTCGACAAGGCTGCTGCACCTTGATATACAAACTTAGACTTCTGAATTCCATTTTTCGGGGTGCAAATACGCCATTCACAGGGGTTGATTGCGACAAAATGATTAAATACCTTCGCTAATGGATTGTCGCGATGTTGAAGAGCGAAGCATGCCATTTTTTTTCCGTGAATGAAATATTAATCTATGAAACACATCACTATTCTCGTTCCTAAAGGTGCAATTCTGGGAAGCATTGAAGGGCCACGTCAACTACTTGCCGGGGTTAATATGTATGCCGAAAGTATGGGGAAACCTCCGGCATTTAAAGTAGAACTTGTTGGTCTTACCAAAGAAACCGCCCTAATAAAAGGAATGTACACTATCCATACAGACCGCGTGATCCGGGATGTTGCCAAAACTGACTTGATTATCATTCCCGCAATTGACGGAGACCTTCAGATCGCTCTTGAGGAGAATAAGGATTTTATCCCGTGGATAACAGCGCATTATACATCCGGAGCGGAGGTGGCAAGTCTGTGCGTGGGCGCTTTTTTACTGGCTTCTACAGGCTTGTTACATGGCAAAAAATGTGCTACTCACTGGATCGCGGCCAATCAGTTCAGGAAAATGTTTCCTGAAGTACATCTCGTCACTGAGCGGGTTGTGACAGATGAAAATGGTATTTATTCAAGCGGTGGCGCCTATTCATATTTGACACTGATTTTATATCTGATAGAAAAATATGCGGGAAGGGCGGCTTCAATTTTTTGCGCTAAAATTTTTGCCATCGACATCGATCGAGAAAGCCAGTCTCCTTTCATGATGTTTAGTGGCCAGAAAGACCATGTAGACGAGCCTATCAAAAAAGCCCAGGTTTTTATTGAGGATAATTTTCAAAATAAAATCACTGTTGATGACCTCGCCTCCAGGTTTTCCCTTAGCCGCCGGAACCTTGAACGAAGGTTTAAGCGCGCCACGTCCAATACAGTGGTTGAATACATACAGCGGGTAAAAATCGAAGCCGCAAAAATGAGTCTTGAGTCATCACAGGAAAATGTGAATGAAGTCATGTATAAAGTGGGGTATACCGATACCAAAGCTTTCCGGACAACATTCAAAAAGATTACGGGTATTTCTCCGGTTCAATATCGCTCCAAATACAACCGCCAAGGTATTTAATCCACGACTT
>JAYSOP010000753.1:0-2014 GCA_043722905.1 Chryseolinea sp. | reverse complement strand
CACCTTGCCGAGTTCTGGATGATTGAACCTGAAATGGCATTTTATGATATCCAGGATAACATGCAGCTGGCGCAGGATTTCCTTCAATACCTGGTGCGGTATGCGCTGGAGAATTGTGCGGAAGATCTCGCCTTTCTGAATAAGCGGGCATTGGAAGAAGAACAATCAAAACCCCAGGAACAACGCAGCGAACTCAGCCTGACTGACCGGTTAAAATTTGTTTCCGAAAATGAATTTCAACGGTTGAGCTATACGGAAGCAATTGAAATTCTCAAATCTTCCAATCCGAATAAGAAAAAGAAATTTAAGTTCATCATTGATGAATGGGGTGTTGATCTGCAGTCTGAACATGAACGGTTTCTGGTTGAGAAACATTTTAAGAAGCCCGTCATCTTATTTAACTATCCCGCGGCAATTAAATCGTTTTACATGCGCCAGAATGAAGATTCAAAAACGGTGGCAGCCATGGATGTGCTTTTTCCCGGCATTGGTGAAATCATTGGCGGCTCCCAGCGGGAAGAACGTTATGATCGTTTATTGAAGCGGGTTCAGGAACTCGGTCTCCCGGAGAAAGATTTGTGGTGGTACCTGGAGCTTCGCAAGTTTGGTTCAGCACCACACAGCGGTTTTGGACTGGGCTTTGAGCGCCTGATTCAATTTGTTACCGGAATGACCAATATCCGCGATGTTATCCCTTACCCCAGATATCCTGGCAACGCGGAATTTTAAAAGGTAATCGGTTTTGTTTGAACGAATGGTTTATTATAGATCCGACTCATTACCGGTAGGTTGCATGAATGCGAGCAAGGGTATTTTACTATGAAATGCCATCTTCCGGGTCATACTTTTGTCCAATAATTTTTCGTAAAAACTCAGCTCATGGGTAAACATGGCCAGCATATCTGCTTTGGATACCTCAACATACTGATCAATGGCTGCATCAATGTTGTTATCGACCAATATCAGGGTCACTAAATTTTTGTAGGCGAATTTTTGAAGTACACTTTCTATTTTTGCCTCAATGGTCTCAACGTCCTTTCCATTCGGTACAATGTGGATCAGATGAATGGTTGACCCGAGTTTTTCAAGGTATGGGATCAGGATTTCTAATTCTTTTTCAAGGTGACGTAAATCCGATGCGTACACTACATTGCGAAAACCTTTGAATTCCGCATGTTCAGGAACCGCCAGCACGGGTACATGACTAACCTCGATGACCGATGTTGTGTTGCTCCCCAGCACGGCCTTTGTTAAACCACTTGCACCCCGGGTTCCCATCACTACCAATCCGGACCGAAGGCGTCTGGCTTCTTTCATTAACGAAGTTGTGAAATGCGCGCCCCGAACAACCTGAGATTTCAATGGCTGTGAACTTTTATACTGCTCAGAAAAAGTTTTAATAAGTTTTTCCAGATCTTCCTGTGCCGAGAGGATCAAATCCTGATCAAGCGCTTTCATTTTTGTCCGCATCGATAAACGGATGGGCCTGGAGATCGTGATGATATGCAAAACGGTTACATTGCCATTAAGCCTGTTGGCAATTTTAATGGCATATTTTAATGCGATCTTTGAAAGGGGTGAAAAATCAGTAGGTACAAGGATATTTACCATGCGAAAGATTAAGTAAACCTAAAATAGGGATTTTAATGATCTTAAGATTAATTTTCCGGCTCAAGCCCTGATTCATGCCCAAAAAAACCTTTGCCAGTGACAACTATTCCGGCGTACATCCTGCCATCATGGATGCTTTGCTTCAGGCCAATACCGGACATGCCGCTTCCTATGGTGCGGATGAATTTACGGCAGCCGCCATAGAAAAGTTTAAAGCATATTTCGGTGATTCCATAGAAGTGTATCTGGTTTACAATGGAACGGGGGCCAACGTGCTGGGATTGCAAACCCTTACCCAGTCTTTTCATTCCGTTATCTGCGGAGAATTGGCACATATCAATGTAGATGAATCCACCGCGCCCGAAAAATTTCTTGGCTGCAAACTCGCAGCGGTTTCCGCACC
>JAYSOP010000752.1:0-6499 GCA_043722905.1 Chryseolinea sp. | reverse complement strand
CCAAACGTAGAAGCATAGCTGTTTCCCTCGCTGAACGCAATATCAGTAATGTCAGGAAAATCTTCCTGGTAGTGGGTCCACATGCCGTCTTCAAAAACATTAACCTCTCCTGGTATCTTTAATCCTTTGCCTGATGAAGTATACCCACCACCCATCGTGAATAATTTTCCATTCTCATAAACCATTCGAAAAGCTTGCGGCAACGACGGACCATTTGGCAGGTAGGAGGTAAATATTCCACTCATATTTGAAACCAGACCGGATTTGCGATCGCCCACCCAAAAAATGCCTTCGTCATCTTGCCATGCGATGGCAGGGGAGGTTATCAGATCGTCTGCCATTTGAACAAGTTCGCCCGCGGTATTTACAGCCCATAAGGTTGAATCCTGAATCATCAAAAGGTTTTCTGAAGAGGACGTGAGGGAAACGATGACTTCATTTTGCAGGAAGTTTTGCAGACTCCAGACACCATTTTGATAGGCATATACTCCTGTTGGCCCTGTCGCGTAAATCCTATTATTAAATAAAGTGATGGATGACACGACGCCCGAATTTCCTGTGTTATATCTTTTCCAATTTCTGTAATCGAGCAGATTGTCATTTAAATCCCCCGCCATGACACCCTTGGCAGTAGCGATAAAAATGCTGTCATTTAAAAAGGCGCTCTGTAAGACCGGTAGCACCTGACCGGCAACTCCCAGATCTCTCCACGTTTCTTTTATTTCGTGAAGTAAAAGATCAAAAACTACGACACCATAATTAGTGGAGAAAAAAGCAAGGTTGCCTTTCACGGAGATATGGTTGATTTTTTTGGGCCCCGTCACCCCTGCGTCTTTCAGTCTACTAAAGTTTGTAATCGTATTTTCGCGGATAAAATCCAGGCCACCATCCTCATAAGCCACCAATAGCTGAGCGTTCGCGGCATCGTACAGCAGGTTGGTAATGCCTGAATTGCTTAAACCATTTAACTTATTGAAAGTAGTAATGTTTTTCTCTTTCCGGTTAAAAACCAAAACACCACTTTCATTGGAAGCAAATATGTTTTCCTCGCTTATTGCCAGGCTTAGGATAAGATTGTACGAGAGGTGATAACGCCAGGTGCCGGGAGCAATATTGGTTTGTCCGTAAACAGAAGAACCGAAAACCAGTATTATTAAGGGGCCCACATACCACGCCACATTAGACACACACCGGCATTTTTTAATTTCCTTCATTTCTTTTTTACTTTCATACCCTCCAGAAAAGAACTTCGGCTTCTCGCTTCATATTCTCCTGATTCTCCTAACATGACCTGTGTTTCATTTTCGATTAAACGGAACGAAAAGGAGGCGAGCTGACCCGTTTGCGCGCAGATGGCGTGGACTTTTGTAACAAATTCTGCAACCGCTAACAATTGAGGCATGGGACCGAAAGGTTTGCCTTCGAAATCCATATCGAGGCCAGCTACAATGACACGCTTACCGGAATTGGCCAGCGCATTGCAGATATCGACAATGGCCTCATCAAAAAATTGCGCTTCATCAATGCCTACCACTGCACAATCTCCGGCCAGCAATACAATGTCACTCGCAAAATTCACGGGTGTTGAACGAATGGCATTTTCGTTATGCGAAACAATGTGCTCATGATGGTAGCGTTTGTCCATAACCGGTTTAAAAATCTCCACTTTTTGTTTCGCGATTATGGCCCGGTTAAGCCTCCGTATCAGTTCTTCGGTTTTTCCGGAAAACATACAACCGCAGATCACTTCGATCCATCCGGCCTGCTCCTTTGGGGGGCCGCCTCCCAGGTGTGGTTCAATAAACATCATGCAAAATACCCTGTGCGAGGTCCACTGTCAAATATTTGCCGAAAATGCGCTGGTTGCTAACCTGGATCGGAATATAAAAGATGTGGCAGATGGTATTCCTTTGGGGCGATTATGACAATGTCCCCGCTTATTTTGGCCTGACAAGCCAACCTCTCCTGCGATCCCAGCGCACCCTCCTGCCGGTACTTTTGCTCTGCGCGGGTAGGTTTCTGAAAATTTTCTGAACCTGCTTTAATAATAATCTTACAGGTAGTGCATCGCCCTTTACCGCCACAGGAATGCATCCAATCGATGTTGTGCTGATGGAAGTGCTCCAGCAGGGTTTTGGAGAAGGTGGTCACCTCAAGGGCTCTATTAAAAAGATTTTCAATCATAATGAGTGCCATCTTGCGTTATTTAGGTGTGGACATTGCGCCAATAACGGTTAACTTTAAGCACCAAATAAGTATATAATCCGAGATCAATAACTATGGATGAAAAAATAAGTCTCGAAGCGATATCAGTTTACAGCGACACTTATGTTGATAGAATCTCAAAAAGCTTTTTCGCTTCCAAAACCAGAATCAGCGGCGCAGAAATCCTATCTCTTTCGAATGTCTCTCAGGTGAATATGTTTGTGATCCGTGAACTATTAATCACCTGGCGAGATGAGGCAAAGAAGCTAAAGAGCCCTTATTTTGATTATGACCAGGGCGAAGTGAAAGAGGCCCTGAATAATTTTATGACTGTACTGTCAAACCATATTTCTGTTGACCAGGAATATTTAGTGCCCCTCTTAAAGAAAGCGGTGCGGCAGACCCTTTTGGTGGTGTTCAATCCTTATGATTTTTTCTCCATTCTTGTAACTGGTAAAAACAATAGACTAGAGCTATCAGCATTCAAAGAGGATATCAAATATTTAAAGATAAATAAGGAACCCCTTACACGCCTGGTGATGAAACTCGAGGAAAAAGGTCTGAAGGAATTATCGGGTAATGAAGCATTCGCCATCCTGGATCAGATTTTAGAGGAAGTAAACTTTACTCCGGAGGACCTGGAGGGACACATCCGTCAGTTTTCGGAAACCTTACCGCTTGATCCGGCTAAATTTTATCCGCCGATCGTAGCAGAACCTGCCAGGACAAATAATTATCCAAAACCAAACAGTCTGAAAGAACCTGAGAAGGTGATGGATGTTCCACGCGATCGGGTTAAAGGAGACCCATCCGGTAAGCCTACACTGAATGACCGTAAAAATTCTGAACAGCGTGCAGCCGTGTACAATAATTTTCAGAAAATTTCAAAAATAAAGGACAACCTTACCATCAATCAAAAGTTTATGTTTACAAAAGTCCTCTTCTATGGGGACTTCGAGTCATTCAGCAGAGCCATTGATGACCTTGATCAACAGCCAGACATGGATACCGCCCTTCAATACCTTGAAAGTCAATCTGCTAACTGGGATCGCGAAAGCAAGGAGTTCCATGAGTTTATGGAAATGGTTGAAAAGCGCTTTGGGTGATTCTCAGAAATAGCTTTTTTAAGTGTCTCACGTCTTGCTCACATGACCGACAAACCACTATTTGCTATTATTAAAGTCTCTGGAGTACCTGCATGCGGTGAGCATCCAATTTCAGGAAAATAAACAGGAGAATTGTAAAACCCCAGAGCGAGGAACCACCGTAACTGAAAAAAGGTAATGGGATACCGATCACTGGAAACAGACCAACGGTCATCCCAATATTCACTGCGAAGTGAAAAAAGAGAATACACGCTACGGAATAACCGTAAACTCTCGCAAATTTATTCTTCTGTCGCTCTGCCAGAAATACAATTCTCAGTAGTAAGACCATAAAGAGGGCAATGGTGAACAAACTTCCAACCCATCCATGTTCTTCCCCGATTGTGCAGAAAATGAAATCCGTACTTTGTTCAGGAACAAAATCGAACTTCGTTTGTGTGCCTTTCAGAAAACCTTTTCCGAGAAATCCTCCACTGCCGATCGCGATTTTTGATTGTGTGACGTTCCAGCCAAAACCCAGGGGATCCGAATCCGGATTGATTAAAGCTTTTATACGGTTTTGGTGATGTGGCTTAAGCACGTCAGTTACAATGTAGTCTACGCTTTCAATCACCAGAACAATGGCCAATGCTCCGGCCGTTAATATTGCGATGCGTTTGAATTTTTTCCGGCCCAGAACAATGGCCAAACCTAACAGAACGGCAATGCCCAGGTATAAATAATATTGATTCTCCACCAATAAAGTCAAAACGAATATCAGACCGAATGACATACCGATCAGGATAATAAAAGGGGACATCCCCTCCCTGAAAAAGACAACGAGAAAAACGGTAAAGACCAACGCAGTGCCAAAGTCTTTTTGAAGAATGATCAGCATGATTGGAGTTGCAATCAACCCGAAAAGAATTAATTGATTCCTGAAATTATCAATCTTGAAACCAATCGAACCAATTAATTTGGCGACCACCAGAGCGGTGGCAAATTTTGCAAATTCAGAAGGTTGCACGCCAAATGATCCGATTCCAATCCAGGCCTTGTTCCCGCCAACTTCCTTCCCAATGATCGGAACGAGGAGAAGCATAAATAGTATCAGACCGTAAATGATATACGCAAAGGTCTCGTAAAATTGCCGGTCAATAATGAGGATGGCTGAAATGATAACGAGTGATCCGGCGATAAAGATTAACTGCCTTCCGGAGTTAATATCAAGACTGAAGATGGAGGTGTTTG
The DNA here is from genome assembly GCA_043722905.1 of Chryseolinea sp. Taxonomy (GTDB): domain Bacteria; phylum Bacteroidota; class Bacteroidia; order Cytophagales; family Cyclobacteriaceae; genus Chryseosolibacter. The sequence continues at coordinate 1,958 of JAYSOP010000752.1, read as the reverse complement.
CGTTTTCATCATACGTTACCGCGTAAATATTAAGCCAGCCCAGAAACACAATGGAACCATAGAGGAGCACGGTGACCCAATCTATTTTATGCGTGATGTTGTCTTCGCGTATCAATCCAAAAAGTCCCCCTTTAAAACATAGGCCTCAACCTGCGGCCGTTTAGTTGTGCCAAACAAATACTTTTCTATCATTAAACTTGCGATAGAGGCCGCGGCTCTTGCTCCCTGTCCGGAGAATTCAACGTATACTGAAATAGCAATCTTAGGATTTTCTTTTGGTGCAAACGCGATAAAAACTGAATGGTCTGGCCTGGGCTCATTTTGAACGGAACCGGTTTTGCCACATACAATAACGGAGTCTAATTTCGCACGGTATTGACCCGTTCCCGATTCGACAACCCGTTGCATTGCATCTGCCGCAATTTGAAAATTGGCGGCATCGATGGTCGTGTAATGCCTTTGCTTAAACTGAGGCAATGGTTTCAGGCTGTCGCCAATCGCTTTGATGAGGTGAGGGGTTATGTAATGCCCTTTGTTGGCAATCGTCGCAGCAAAATTCGCCATTTGCAAAGGAACTACCAGGTTCTCCCCTTCGCCAATGGCTATGGAATAAATGTTGGAAAATTTCCACGGCCGTCCGCCATATGCCCGGTCATAGTATGCAGTACTGGGGACGAGCCCTCCTTTTTCATTTGGTAAATCTATTCCTAACGGGGTGCCAAATCCGAAACTGGAAATATGGCGCGTCCATTGATCCATCCCGATGCGCGTGTCGTCAAATGGATTATTGGATTTTCCCTGATTCAACATCCGTCTCAATGCCTGATGAAAATAAGGATTACAGGAGTGTGTGATCGCACCCCGCAAATCTTCATTTGAATGAGGACCGTGACAACCAATAATCGAACGATCGCATTTGAAACGGGTATCCGGAGAAATGACGCCCTCCTGCAACGCTACCATTGCTTGCGCAATTTTAAAAATAGAACCCGGACGGTATTGCGCCATCAAGGGCCTGTTGAATAAAGGTTTATTTGTATCGGAACTGATCAGAACAAAATTCTCGCTGTAATTTCTTCCGGTTAGCATGATGGGATCATAGGATGGTCCGGAAATCATGGAAAGTATTTCTCCTGTTGCAGGTTCAATGGCGATAATGCTTCCCGCTTTTCCTTTCATCAGAAACTCGCCATACTCCTGAAGATCAATATCGACCGTGCTGATTAAGTCCTGACCTGGAATAGATAGTGTATCATTTTTGCCCTCGTCGAACGGCCCTTTCACAATGCCGTCGACATTTCTTAACCAATACCGCACTCCCCCTTTCCCGCGAAGGTATTTTTCATAGTAGGCTTCAATTCCACTCTGACCAATTTCATCTCCCTGCCTGTAAATTTTTTCTTTGTCGCTGGCAAGTTTATCTTTTGATATTTCACTCACATATCCCAGGGCATTGGCCATGGATTGCGAGGTATACGCACGCGTACTCCTGGGTTTAATATAAAACCCCTTGAACTCATCAATGCGATCCTGGATTTTGGCAAAGTCCAGATTGGATAATTGCTTTATAAAGATGGTAGGCTTAACCGGGGAGTATTCGCGCTTGGCCTTTAATTCTTTGAAATTTTTCCGGAGATCTTCAATGGTCATGTCAAAGACCTCACAGAATTTGGCGGAATCAAGTGTCTTCACCTCTTTTCGAATTATCTCGAGGTCAAATTCCGGCGTGTTAAAGACGAGCAACTTTCCATTGCGGTCTTTAATCAGACCGCGAACGGGAGGTTCAATTTCCTTTAGGATAGCATTGCTGTTTGCCAACTCTTCATATCGCCGGTCAATCACCTGAATAAAAAAAAGTTTTATCAGGAAAATTATTGCCACAGCAACAAAGGCTATTTGTATAATTTCTCTTCTCCCCTCGTTCATTGGATCATTTCATATTAATCAGATTTCTGCAC
>JAYSOP010000751.1:0-4725 GCA_043722905.1 Chryseolinea sp. | reverse complement strand
GTGTTGCACCCGCAAACCTTGATGAAACATTGGTGAATCCATTGAGATTAAACAGGAGCTTTGCTGGTTGGATATGGTCTATCCGATAAGCAACAGGTTTTTCCATTTCAAAATCCACTAAAAATAAAAACGGGATTTTTTGAGCACCCCATTCATTCAACGTTCTGGCAAATTCTTTTATCGACATTATGCTTTAATCTTACGATTGTTGTTTAAAACACTTGCCACTGAGGACGACATATTTACCGCTTCCGCCCCAAAATTTGAGGTTTAAATCTGCCCAGTAATTTACACCAAGACAAGCTTTCTACTTTATGCTTAAAGCTTTATGCTTCTAAGGAATGTTCATATATTTATGGGTCTGCAGGGAGATCTTCCATTGCGGATTTCTCTTTACATAGTCGATGATAAGCGGAAGCATTTCTTTTTCTTTCGACCATTCCGGCTGGAGAAACCATTCACAGTTTCTATTTACGCTCCCGGCGAAATCTTCAGCCCAGCTAAAATCGCTCTTATTATAAACAATGACCTTTAATTCATGGGCTTTATCCAGAATAGAAACGTGCGGAGCTTTGAATTTTTTGGGAGAGAAGCAAATCCAGTCCCAGCTTCCCGTGACAGGGTAGACACCAGAGGTTTCAAGGTGGGTCCTGATTCCGGTATCTTTCAGCAACCTGGTTAAATCCGTCAGGTCGTACATAAGGGGTTCACCCCCTGTGATCACGGCGATGCGTGTACCACTGAGTTTAGCATGTTGGGTAATTTCGGTGATTGATACTAACGGATGGGCTAGAGCATCCCACGATTCTTTAACGTCACACCAGACACACCCCACATCACATCCGCCAAGGCGGATAAAATACGCAGCCTGACCCTGATAAAATCCCTCACCCTGGATCGTATAAAACTCCTCCATCAAAGGAAGGGTTGTTGTTATCATCATTTTTTCAGAAACCTGCACCATTTCATGAACGAATAAATCAACTAGGGATTGCGTGACTCAGTTGCCCTTAATGTGTTCAACAGCAGAGTAGCAATGGTCATGGGGCCAACGCCACCAGGAACGGGGGTGATAAACGAAGCTTTTTGAGAAACATTTTTAAAGTCAACATCACCCTTGATGGCCCAGCCCTTCTGAAATTCAGGGCCTTCAACACGCGTGGTGCCAATATCGATAACAACCGCCCCTTCCTTTACCATATCTGCCGTGATCAAACCAGGCTTACCCACCGCCACAAGAAGAATGTCAGCTGCACGGGTATATTCGCTGAGGTTTTTTGTGTACTTATGACAAATCGTAACCGTAGCGCGTCCCTGTTCTGTCAGCATCATGCTTAACGGAGCCCCGGCAATACGGCTCGCTCCTACTACTACAGCGTGTTTGCCCTCAGTCTCAATATTATACCTGCGCAGCAACTCCATCACGCCAAAAGGAGTAGCGGGCATCAGCAAGGGATTTTTTGAGATGATGCTTCCAAAGTTGTGGTTGGTAAAACCATCGACATCCTTATCAGACCGGATCATTTCCGTAATTTTTTCAACTGAAATATGTTCCGGTAACGGAAGCTGAACAATGAAACCATCCACATCATCATCATTGTTGACGTGGTCGATATGTTTCATTAACTTTTGTTCGCTGATGGTATCCGCGAACCGCATCATGGTGTAATGGAATCCTACTGCTTTGCACGCCTTTACTTTATTATCGACGTACGTCTGGCTTGCGCCATCATCACCCACAACAATGATGGCGAGATGCGGAATTTTTTTGCCCTGCTGTTTTCGGACAGAAACTTTCTGCGCGATCTCGTTCTTGATATCGGTTGAGACCTTGCGTCCGTCAATGAGGGTGTATGTGGTTGTCTCGGTCATTTTGCATTAATACAATACGTTTTTCAATATTTCAGAAGCTTCCCCAAGATTCAGTCCCGCCTTGCACAACCCATCAAAATTATGATCCCCGGCTTTCAAATTAGTCTATTTTTAATACAGCCATAAACGCCTCCTGAGGCACTTCCACTGTTCCGATCTGACGCATTCGTTTCTTACCTTTCTTTTGTTTCTCCAACAACTTGCGCTTACGCGAAATATCACCACCATAACATTTTGCGATCACGTTTTTTCGGATGGCACTAATGGTTTCGCGTGCCACGATCTTTTGTCCGATAGCCGCCTGAATCGCTACCTCAAACATGTGACGGGGGATCAGCTCCTTTAATTTTTCACAAAGCTTTCTTCCCCACTCATGTGCTTTTGCGCGATGTACGATGGCGCTTAAGGCATCAACAGGCTCGCTGTTGAGCATCACATCCAACTTTACCATATCCGATTCACGGTAACCGATCAGGTGATAGTCAAGTGAGGCATAACCGCGGGAAATGGACTTTAATTTATCAAAGAAGTCGAACACGATTTCCGCCAACGGCATCTCAAAGGAGAGTTCGATGCGATCGGTGGTAAGGTAAGTTTGATTTTTTATCATGCCGCGTTTATCGATACACAAGCTAATGATAGGACCAATGTATTCGGCTTTGCTGATGATCTGCGCTTTGATAAACGGTTCTTCAATTTGGGCGATTTTTGTAACATCCGGCATTTCAGATGGCGCGCTGATATCTTTGATTTCGCCATTCGTCAAATGTGCTCTGAACTGTACCGAGGGAACTGTAGTAATGACCGTCATGCCGAACTCTCGCTCAAGTCTTTCCTGTACAATCTCCATGTGGAGCATGCCGAGGAAACCGCAACGGAATCCAAAACCAAGAGCAGCCGATGTTTCAGGTTCCCAGACCAGTGAAGCATCGTTCAGCTGTAATTTTTCCATCGAGCTCCTGAGTTCTTCAAACTCTGAAGTTTCAACGGGGTAGATACCCGCAAACACCATGGGCTTCACGTTTTCAAATCCCCTGATAGCCTCACCAGGATTAACGGGATGGGTAATGGTATCACCGACTTTCACCTCCCGCGCAACTTTAATTCCGGAAATGAGATATCCTACGTTTCCTGCGCTGACCTGATTCTTCGGTTGTTTGTCAAGTTTTAATACACCGATCTCGTCCGCGAAGTATTCTTTTTCGGCGTTTACAAATTTGATTCGCTCACCTTTTGTCAGGGTGCCGTTGAAGACGCGGTAATAAACCTCAATGCCCCTGAAAGAATTAAAAACAGAATCAAAAATCATCGCCTGAAGGGGCGCATTCGGATCGCCCTTTGGCGGTTTAATACGGGCGACAACCGCTTTCAGAATTTCTTCGATACCGATGCCTTCCTTGGCGCTTGCGCGGATAACATCTTCACGATCACATCCAATCAGCTCCACGATTTCGTCTGTAACATCATCCGGCATGGCATGAGGAAGATCAATTTTGTTCAATACGGGAATGATTTGCAGGTTGTGATCCAGGGCGAGGTATAAATTGGATATTGTTTGCGCTTCAATTCCCTGGCTGGCATCCACTATTAACAAGGCTCCCTCGCAGGCGGCAATGGAACGCGAAACCTCATATGAAAAATCCACGTGGCCCGGTGTATCGATAAGATTGAGGATGTACTCCTTACCGTCCAGTTTATAGTTCATCTGTATCGCGTGCGACTTGATAGTTATGCCCTTTTCACGCTCCAGATCCATATTATCCAGCACCTGGGCCTGCATTTGCCGCGAATTTAAAGTGCCTGTAAACTCCAAAAGCCGATCTGCCAGCGTACTTTTTCCGTGGTCGATGTGGGCAATTATGCAAAAGTTCCGGATGTTTTCCATTCCCGTCTGTATTCCTCAAATGTGGACTGCAAAAGTAGGAATTTATCGGAGTATTTTGATTAGTAAATCGAGCATTCCTCAGTAATTCAGTGCTTCCCGACCTGGAAAGCCCAACGGAGCTAGCAATTTAAGCAGGGTAACTGCCAGTGGACAATTTTGGCCGTTTTACCCATTTTTAATGTGTAGAACACATTTATATAATATACGACAATTCTGGAAAACAATCAAGAAGGCTGCATTACTCCTTGTAAATAATGCCCTCCTTCATCACAAAAGAAACCGTTTCCAATGTTCGCACATTTTCGAGCGGATTTTCGTTTGTCGCCACTATATCCGCCAGTTTTCCCACTTCCAGCGTGCCAATTTTTTCTCCCATGCCGAGAATACTAGCGTTTGTGATGGTTGCAGATTTAATTGCTTCCATCACCGGCATTCCTGCCTCCACCATGTAGGTAAATTCTTTTCCATTTTCGCCGTGAGGAAAAACGCCTGCGTCTGTTCCAAAAGCAATTTTTACTCCACGTTTATAGGCTTTCTTAAACGTGTCCTGTATCATGGGCCCTATTAGTAAGGCTTTGGGCACCACCAACGGGTGATAATAGCCTTCCACTTTAGCTTGTTCACCAACAAATCTTCCCGCCGTGATGGTGGGGACATAATAAGTACCTTTTTGTTTCATCAGATCCATCACCTCTTCGGTCATCATTGTTCCGTGTTCGATGGTCGTGATGCCGGCGAGTACTGCCCGTTTCATGCCCTCGGCCCCATGGGCGTGGGCAGCAGTGTGCATGCCGTAATCTTTGGCGGTTTTAATGATAGCATTGAGTTCCTCTTCTGTAAACTGGGGTCCTGAACCATCTTTTGCAAGACTAAGCACACCTCCCGTGGCGGTAATTTTGATAAGGTCCGCGCCCTCTTTATATCGTTGACGAACAGCTTGCTTCGCTTCTTCTGCAGAGTTAATCACT
>JAYSOP010000750.1:0-5344 GCA_043722905.1 Chryseolinea sp. | reverse complement strand
CCCGACATATCCGAAGGAACCAAAGGACAACATGACACCTTTGGGAGTTCCGGTGGTTCCGGAGCTGTACATGATGCTGGCAAGCTGATCGGGGTCCGGTGTATTGTTTTCCAGTAACGGTTCGTGTATGCGAAGGAGGTCGTCCCATTTTAATCCGTCGGGTGGCCCATAAAAAGCAAAACTTATTTTGTGCAGATCCTGACCAATACCACCTCTCTGTGATTCATAGTCATCCACCTTGCCTAAGAAAATCAATTTCGATTCACTGTGATCAAGAATCTGCTTGACTCCTTGAGCGGAAAGGGTTGCGTAAACGGGAACACTGACGTGGCCAGACATCATTATAGCCAGATCAGCCAGAATCCAATGAGCACAATTTTTTGATAGAATCGCAATATTTGATAGAGGCGGAAAATGCAACGACCTTAACGCAGTTGCCATCCTTCTGACCTCATCCCCAGCTTGCTGATACGTCCAGGATTTCCATTCGCCCTCGATGGGTTGTCGTAAAAATATTTGTTCAGGGGTCTGTTTTTCCCACTTGTAAAAGGCGGACAAAGGTGTTTCCTGCTGTTCAGTCATGGCTCAATCTAATAAAATTTTATTTGATTGAAATTTTGAATTCTTTAATGATAACATCCTACTTTCGCACATGGAAAAACCATCTAAAAAACTTTTTTTACTGGATGCATACGCCCTGATTTACCGGGCACATTTTGCGTTTACAAAAACTCCCAGAATCAATTCAAAAGGTCACAATACATCCGTTCCGTTTGGGTTTACCAATACTTTACTCGAGGTAATCCAAAAACAAAAACCTACTCACATCGGTATTGCATTCGACACAGCAGCGAAAACGTTTCGCGACGATATTTACAGTGAATATAAATCAACGCGGCAGGAAACACCGGAAGATATACGCTATGGCATTCCCATATGTAAAGAGATCATTCGCGGTTTCAATATTCCTATCCTCGAACTGGATGGATATGAGGCCGATGACATTATAGGTACGATGGCGGGTCAGGCCTGCCAACAGGGCTTTGAGGTTTTTATGATGACCCCCGATAAGGATTTTGGACAGCTCGTTAATGATTGTGTTTTTCTATATAAACCTGCATACATGGGGAATGTTGTTGACATTCTTGGTGTAAAAGAGGTTTGCGAAAAATGGGACATAGAAAACGTATCCCAGGTGAGGGATATGCTGGGTTTGCAGGGAGATACTTCGGATAATATTCCGGGCGTCCCTGGAATTGGTCCGAAAACAGCTGCAGTGCTTTTAAAACAATATGGCTCGGTGGAAAACATTGTGAGCCACGCCGGCGAACTCAAAGGAAAGCAGAAAGAGTTGTTCGAGAAGTTTGGTGATCAGGCAATACTTTCTAAAAAATTGGCCACCATAATCACCGATGTCCCGGTGGCCTTTCGCGAGGAAGAACTTTTTTATTCCGGGCCATCAGTGGAGAAACTAAAGCCCATCTTCGATGAACTTGAATTTAAAGGCATTGCCGCAAGGGCTTTTGGAGAACCTGCATCACCTGGGACAAATGCTCCCAAAGTTTTACAAAATCCTCAGCTCTCCATGTTCGGCAAACCTGCGGCAACATCACAAGTGCCGGATAAGCAAACATTTGTTGAAGGAAACACACAATACTATATGGTGGACCTGCCTGAATTACGGCGGGCCCTCATTGAAAAACTCCTTCAGGAAAAAGTCATTGGCGTGGAAACCATTTCGGATGATGTGGCCAACTTTGACTATCAGTTAAAAGGACTTGCTTTCTCTTGTCAGGAAAATGAAGCCCATTTTATTCCGGTAACAGGCCGGGAGGAGGGGGAACAAATAGCAATGGAATTCAAAGCAATTTTTGAAAAAGACTCCATTGCAAAGGTGGGCCATAACCTGAAGGCCACCATGTTGCTGTTGAAAAAGTACGCTGTTGAATTGTGCGGTCCGCTATTCGATGTGATGCTCGCCCACTACTTGATTGAACCGGAAGCGTCGCATAGCCTGCAGGCCCTGTGTTCACAGTATCTGAATTATGAAATGCTTGCAGACCCGGATTCCAAACAAAAAAACCAGGTGTGTGAACGAGCTGATAAGATCTTTCAATTGAAAAGCCCGCTGGAAAAAGACTTAGGGGAACGGACCCATAGCAAGCTGATGCATGACATTGAAATGCCGTTAGCAAAAGTTCTTGCCGCAATGGAATTTGAAGGTGTGAAAGTGGATGTCAAGGCACTGAATAAAATGTCGGATGAATTGAAAGTGGAGATTGATCGCGTACAAAAAGAAATCTTCGGAATTTGTGGTGTTGAGTTTAATATTGGCTCACCCAAACAGCTTGGAGAGGTGTTGTTCGATCAGATGAAATTGATTGAAAAACCAAAAAAAACAAAGACCGGCCAGTTTGCCACGGGTGAAGATGTCTTACAAGGGCTGTCAGCTGAACATGAAATCGCGAGAAAGATATTGGACTACCGCGAATATGAAAAGTTGCGTTCCACTTATGTGGATGCCTTGCCAAAAATGATCAGCCAGTACGATGGCCGAATACATACGGATTACCGGCAGGCATGGGCTGTCACGGGAAGGCTAAGCTCGAACAATCCGAATTTACAAAATATTCCCATTCGAACAGAGAAGGGCAGGCTTATCCGAAAGGCATTTGTAGCGCGCAACGAAGATTTTCAATTCATGTCGGCAGACTATTCACAGATTGAACTGCGGATAGCCGCTTCGTTTGCGAAAGATGAAACGATGATCGAAGCCTTCAGGACAAAGCGGGATATCCACACCACCACCGCAGCGAAGGTTTTTAAGGTTCCTTTGGAAGAAGTCACTCCGGACATGCGGCGCAAAGCCAAGGAGGTTAACTTCGGCATTTTATATGGCAGTACGGCGTTCGGATTGTCGCAAAACTTGCGAATTCCACGAGGAGAAGCTGTGGAGATAATCAAATCCTATTTCCACGAATTTTCCGCCATTAAACGCTATATGGATGATGCGATTAACACTGCCCGCGAAAAGGAATATGTGGAAACCCTCATGGGGCGACGCAGATATTTACGCGATATCAATTCCAGAAACGTCAGCACCCGGGGGTTCGCTGAACGCAATGCCATAAATGCTCCGATTCAGGGAAGCGCTGCGGATATTATTAAGATCGCGATGGTGAACATCCATCAATGGCTGATCAAAGAAAAACTACAAACCCGAATGACCATGCAGGTGCATGATGAATTGGTGTTTGATGTTCACAAAAATGAAGTGGAAATTGTTAAACAAAACATTACACAACTCATGTGCAAAGCTGTTCAGTTAGAAGTTCCTATGGAAGTAGAGGTCGGCGTGGGACAAAACTGGCTTGATGCTCATTAGTCACCTTTGAAATGAATAACCTAAATCGTTTGTGGCCGCCCTTCTGATTGCCCGATGTAGTGACATAAAATTTTATCCCATGAAACCTATATGCCTTTGTGAATTTGTGGGAAAATATTTGTAAACTGTTTGCAAATGATTACTCAACAAACCATCATCGAAGCTCACGATCGTATCAGACCCTTTATTCACCTGACACCTGTTCTGACTTCTAGTGGTTTAGACGAAATAGCAGGTTGCAGTTTATTTTTCAAGTGTGAGAACCTCCAAAAAGTTGGTGCCTTTAAAGCGCGTGGCGCCATGAACGCAGTACTTTCTTTGTCCAGAGAAGAGCGCGCTAAAGGGGTAGCTACACATTCCAGTGGAAACCACGCCCAGGCACTTGCCCGAGCGGCTAAGATCATGGGAACAAAAGCATTCATCGTGATGCCCCGCACGGCACCGGAAATAAAAAAGAAAGGGGTAATTGCTTATGGGGGTGAAATTTCAGAATGCGAACCCAATATGCAGGCAAGGGAAATGACATTGGCAGCGCTCATTCATGACAAGGGCGCGCATGAGATTCACCCCTTTAATGATTATGCCGTGATTGCCGGGCAGGCAACGGCGGCAAAAGAATTCTTTGAAGAAGTCAGTGACCTTAATTTTATTATGGTTCCTGTGGGTGGCGGTGGATTGCTTAGCGGAACGGCACTGGCGGCCCACTATTTCTCCCCTGATACATCTGTGATCGCCGGGGAGCCGGAGGGTGCTGATGACGCATTCCGCTCCCTGGAAAGCGGAATGATCGAATCATCACAAGCAGATACCATCGCTGATGGCTTGCTCACCACCCTGGGAAAGAAAACCTTTCCCATCATACAGGAATATGTGAATGAAATCATCACCGTTGCCGACACTGAAATTATCAGTGCGATGAGGTTGATCTGGGAGCGACTCAAAATTATTGTTGAACCCTCCGCGGCAGTACCGTTCGCAGCCTTATTAAAAAACAAAAGTAAATTCAGAAATAAAAAAGTAGGCATTATTCTTTCCGGCGGCAACGTGGATCTCGATAGGGCTGGGAAAATGTTTGCAAAGGATAAAATGTAACCACTCAATTCGCTTTCAGAAAGTTTTGGGGACTTTAGAAAAGTTCTGCGAAGGCAATATCACCTCGCACCACAGACTTCCCGAAAAACTTTTTATTTGGGCAACTCAAAAACCGCTGGGTTCAACTTCACGAAAGTCCTTAACTTTCGCGAAGTTATTTGAAGTACGGGGAAGAAAAGAGTTTTCCAAAAGGCAATGACCCATAAACACGAAATCCACTTTCCAAAATTTAGGACTTTCGGAAAGTTCTGCGACGTAAAATCTCCTCCAAACCACGAAATTCTTGAAAACATTTTTCTAGGCACCCAAAAACCCCAGGGCAACTTCGAGAAAATCCTTAAATTTCCATTCCCAAACATTTCCATCCTCTTCATCGAAGACGGTGCCTATAAACTCAAATCCATTCCTTTTTAATATTCCTACCGATGCGTTTATTTTCTGGTAGGGTGCGCGCGGTTATCATGATTTCAGGATCCGCTTTCATCGACATCAAAACCAATTGTCTGCAAATTTCGCTGCCGAATCCCTGGCCTTCATATTTTTTAAAAGTTCCGTAAGCAATTTCGACTTTACCGTTTATTCGCCCTCTTTCCCTTAGCTTTAAAAAATTTCTGGCACACGCAGCCTATCTTTTAAAATTCGTTTGCTAGTATTTTTTGCATCATTTCTTTTAATCCGGGTAAAGTCTCCCAAGTTGTGTGCCAAATTACCCTCATTTCGATGGCATGGTATTCATGCAATATAAAATTTCTGAACGATTTCACTTTTGACCAGGGGTAATCATATTTTTTCAAAATAGTATTCCCAATATTTGCTGTTGCCTCACCGATTATCGTGTATTGGTATAAGCAGGCATAAAGTGTTTTT
>JAYSOP010000749.1:0-2709 GCA_043722905.1 Chryseolinea sp. | reverse complement strand
GGTCCCAACCCTGCAACAACTGCCGCCCACGGATGACAGTTGGTCCCAGAAATACCTGCCGCATTATCAAATAGTGTGGGAAGCCGTGTCCGGCGTCAGTGACTGGTTTATCAACTTCACCAAAATCCAATCCATACTCCTCGTCGCCACCCTCATCGGCGCCCTGTTCCGCTTCCAACCGTTCGCCTCGCTCACAGCCCTAGCCCTGTTGCTCGTATCATTCCCAAGCTATTTATCGTTCAACTGGGATTTCGTGATTTTGTTTTTGGTGTTGGGCGGGACGGCGATTTATTTGCAGTCGAATCCGCCACGCGAATGTTAGTGATAGTCAGAATAGGCTAGCTCTCATTGCCCCCTATGCAGATTCTGTGATAGAAACATCAAGGCCAATATCTAATAACGATTCCCCGGAGGGGTTCTATGCAAACCATATTGCGTAGCGGTAGTAGAGGCAGTGAAGTGAAGCAGTTGCAAACATTGTTAAACGCAAAACTCAAACCAACCCTTAAAATTGCAGAAGACGGAGTATTTGGACCCAGCACTGATCTTCTAATCAAAAAATTTCAAGCAATAAGCAATCTTGGAATTGATGGAGTTGTCGGTCCAATTACTTGGGCCGCCCTCACAGGCAAAACTAAGCCGAATGAAAATCCTGCGAGGATAGCGCCGGTAACGTCGTCGACTCCATGGATGAGCTATGCCAGAAATGAGATTAAACAAAAAGAAATAAAAGGTGCAGAGCACAATCCACGGATTATCGCCTATCACGCGACAACGACACTTAATGCCGAGAAAGATGAAACTGCGTGGTGCTCATCCTTTGTGAACTGGTCTTTAAAACAAGCCGGCATTAAGGGGACAGGCTCTGCCGCCGCCATCAGTTGGCTAAAATGGGGCAAGAGTACGAACGCTAAAAGTGGAGCGATTACTGTCATATATAACTTGAAGAAAACAAACTCTAGCTTGACCACATCCGGTAACCACGTTGGATTCTTGGTTCAAGAAACTGCAACACACTTCGTTATACTCGGGGGCAATCAGAGTGATCAGGTGAAAATTTCTTACTATCAAAAAAGCACATGGAATTTAAAAGGCTACAGGTGGCCGAATTTATGAGAAAAATCTACCGACATTTCTTTACGTTCAAATCAAGCATTGTTGTCTATCTAGTATTGTTTTCAGCTATCGCTTGTTCAGCGCAGGAACAAACATCGACACCGCAGAATTTCTGGACCGAGTTTCGGCAAGCAGCGCTGGCAAATGATAATAAAAAGCTAATAGGTATGACGCAGTTTCCACTTGAAGTGCGTGGCGTAGATGATAGTCAACCGATAACACGGTACAAAAAAGAAGAATTCGATACTATTTTCAAAAAAATACTGGGTCAGCCGGTTATCACAATGGAAGGTGAAAAGATAATAACGAATACTACGAAAACTGTTATCAAGTCCACCAACACCATTACCAAAGATCACATTATGACAGGTGATTCTTTCCGGGTTGATCAGATGGTGTTTGAATTAAAAAACAGGCAATGGAAGCTGGTTCGTGCATATCTGGAAGAGTGACCATGAGCATATCTCGATGAGCATAGCGAATTGCGCTGGATGACCCGCCTCTACTCATCCGATGGTCGTAGCGTCTTCGTAGATAACCGCGCGTGGACCAGCGGCAACGAGGTCAATCCGTTTGCTGGGGGCGATACGATAGCTAATTCTGAACCGCCCGACGCGAAAACTGCGCAATCCTTCAAGTTCGTAGGTGCGATTAGCGTAGCGTGATCGCACGTATGTTTTTAGTGTGAGACGGCAGGTTATACCTGAAACGAAGGCGGTCATGTGATACCAATCATGCGTCCGATTACGCTACGCTAATCGGACCTACTGCACTCGGGCTATGGGCCGATCAGTTTTGGCGAACTGTGATGTGCGGGTCCAAATGGAGGATACCCGTTGAACCCTTGGCCGTGTTCCCAAACTGATCTGTTAGTTCCACTTCGATTTTAAATCCGAGATCCTTTCCTGTCGCCATCTTGAGAACGGGGCCAAATTCCGACATCAACATTTTTTTGATATTGAAGGTGTCCTTGCCATCTTTCGTATCTGGGTAGTGAAAACTTGTCCAACTATCAGCAACCTCAAATACGGCTTCCAAATAAGCAGACCTTGGCATAGAAAGGACTCCACGAATCGATATTTCTTTGTTTTCCAAATCGCGCACCTCGCCCGAGCCAATATGCTCCCTGACATCTTTAATCGGAGAAACGACTGGTTTTTCCCACAGATTGTCATAAAGAAAGACACGAGCAGAAACGATGGTCGTCGCTGTTCCACCGTTGTTCGAGACGCGGACATGGAACGGTAAACGCATCTGGACTGATTCCATTAGATCCCCAGGCGATCCTGCAATCTTACTTATTGAATCCGCTGCGGCAGCCGTTAACAGACCCTTCTTTTGTAAGCGATCCGATACAAGTGAGGCCACAAGGAAATCAATCCTTTCACTGATCTGTCTCTTATAACGATCAGTCGACCATTCTTCCTTGTCGTTCATTCGGAACTCAGGTGTGTCGGCCGTGACAACTACATGCAGACTTGGCTGTCCTTGGTAGAATTCGAACGCCTTCACGGCATAGCCAGATATAGCGGCAAGCACAGCAATTACCCAATACCAAGAAATCGCCTTCGATGCGCCTCGTGTAGCTGTACG
>JAYSOP010000748.1:0-4746 GCA_043722905.1 Chryseolinea sp. | reverse complement strand
CATTATTTTTTCGATCATCATCGCCTTTATATTGTTGGGCTTAAGACGGAAGATACCCATTTTCGAAACCTTTATCGAGGGCGCAAAAGAAGGTTTTGCTATTTCCATCAAGATCATTCCTTTTCTCGTTGGAGTGCTAGTCGGCATTGGTGTATTCAGAGCGTCTGGTGTTTTAACGTATATGGAGGAAGGAATTGCGTGGGCACTGATGGCCATGGGGATAAATACTGATTTTGTTCCAGCCATTCCTGTGGCATTATTGAAGCCTTTAAGTGGACAGGGAGCAAGGTCGATGATGATAGAGGTTTCAAAAGTACACGGCGTAGATTCTTTTGTCGGCAACATGGCCGCAATCTTCCGAGGTTGCGCGGAAACCACGCTTTATGTTCTCGCTTTATATTTTGGATCCGTCAACGTACGCAATACACGCTATGCCGTCACTGGTGGACTCATCGCCGATGCCGCGGGAGTTACCGGAGGAATTTTTGTAGGCTATCTATTTTTTCATTAGTTGGTGGTGGCTCATTAAAATTCTCCTCCTTTTTTCAGGGAGGGGACGTTACGCCGCCCGCGGCGTAACGGGGGTGATTAAACCCGTCTCAGGCCATTGAAATCCGATTTCCCTGGGAAATGCACCGAATTTTTTGTATATTAATACTTACCCACAACGCGAGTTCGCCCCTCAAAAACAGTTTCAGATCTTATCGACATTGATCCTTTCCAAGTAATATCTCCCGTCAATCTGGCCGCATCATTGATCTCTGTTATCGAGCGTTTTCTGTATCGTCATACCTCGTTATTTTATCCAGATACACCTCTGTGAAAAGCGAGGGAAAAAGACTCAACGTCGCAAGAGCTCCCAATTATTTCGGGTTCGTGCACTTGCATTAAAAAGCCCCGTAGGGGCGGCCCATATTGTAGCCCCCGGTTTTAACCTGGTTTTAACCGGGGGTTTAGGGAAAAAGGAAATGTGTGCCACAGGAAAGTTGCGTAAATTCGACGCGCTGTCTGGCACACGGATGCGCATTTGATCCCGGCGAATCACCTGACCCTATCTTCTATTCTATTGTTCGCCTGATTGCGCGATGCCAGCGATTTAGGATAAGAGAGTTCCCTGAAAAATTCAGTTCACCTGAAGGGAAATCTTCGACACGATTCTCTATAAAACATGGGACGGTCTCGGGGAAGGAAAGACTTATCAAACAGAATTACTTAACAACCTTTCCGTTCTTATCCACCACCAGCTGAGTGACATTGTCTTTGATGATCAACTCGCCTGTATCGGGCCTGAGCATCAGCTCCGCAGGCACAAATGACAACGGGTAATCCATACTCCAGGCAAGACCATCAGATCGGTAAATCTTTGCCAGCGTAGCGGGAAACTTTTCTTTCGTCGCGCGCTCTGAATAAACAAGCACATAATAAATCTGCCCCCCCGGATCGGAATAGGTTACAGCCTTTGCACCGGAAAAATACCTCGGCCTAAAGGATAATTTGTCAACAGGAAACAACGCCTTCACATCAGGTTTGCGGGCAGCTGTAACGGTGTAAAAATAGCCCTGCACATGCAACGTATCCCGGAAGGATAATCCGATCGTAAATTTTTCGGGTGTCGTCAATAACGGTTTATAAATGCTGGCGATCTCTGCCAACAAGGGGATGGAGTCCGCGCCATCCACAATATAATGAAGGGAAGTTTTTCGTTTCTCCAGCAAAGCGCCTCTTATTTTTTGTTCACGCAAACCAAACTCCTTTAAACTATGCACATAACTTTTGAGGACAGTAGTGTTACTGTAGGTGCTATTGATGAAGTGTGTGTAATCAATTGCTTTGGCCTCGAGCTGTTCGTCCGATAACTTTGTGGCCACACTATCCAGTTTACTCAACAAGGCTATTTCCTTGTTCAGCATCGCGATCTGAAGGTGGATATCGGACGAATCCTTTAATGACCGATGTTCCAGCAACAGAGAACGATACTCCAGTTCTGCCGTTTTCAAACTGAACACGGCCATGGGTAATGGTTCAGGGTCAAACTTTTTCAGCTGATCATACAACAATTTGTCAATGAGTTTCGTGAGGTCATTGCGAACGGAAACGGAATCACTTTTTATTTTTTCACGCAACTTATTGATCTCAATATCATAGGTGATAAGATGCTGACGCATGGGAAAGATTTCCGCTTCCACGGTTTGCTTGGCTTCATCAGCAAACTTCTTATAATTCCAAACCATGGGTTGGTCTGCATAGAAGTCGGCTGACGTGATGCCGTCATTGCTAAAATTGCTGATCTCAGAAATGGAAAGCGTTTGGTTATAACCTGTTTTCCCCAGAAGGTTAGCGCTGGATTTATATTGATCGAACGCTTTCATACAGGAATCAAAGCGATTGGTTAGCATCGACAAAGTTTTTACTGAATTTTCGTCGGCTTGAAGATAAAGCTGGCGTTCTCCGGGATAGGTTTTCTGAAGCGTAGCGAAAGTGGCATGGGCTTTCTTGTAGGTGCTGTCAGCGAGAACAAAAAAATGTTTCACCATTTTCACGCGGTCTATTCTTTCTTTCAGGCCTTCGATCCTTTTCTCGATATCAAACTGGATGTCCGACATCTTCACACCAAATTCTCCCGTGCGTAAATCCCGGCGGTTATAAGACTGATAGTATTCCTTATTCTTTCTTACTTCCCGGTCATCTATTAAATTATTGGCGCGGTCGTAGTAGAGAATCGCCGAATCCATATTGGAAAGGGCTAGCTTTGTTTGCTTTAAAATATCATTTTTGATAGACTTTTCCTGGTAGATATTCCCCATGAAAAGGAAGGCGTTGGGGTTATCCTGGTTTTCACGCAGGTAATTTTTCAGGAATGGCTCCGCCTGCTCGAATTGTTTTGTGCTCAACAGGGCGTAAATGTCTTTGTATTTAACTTTTTGACCAAAAGCCGAGGATATCACGAACAGTAGTATGAACTGAATGAGCCCAACTTTTGTCATTACAGGGGGATTTATCCTTCTAAAATACTTAAAATCAGAGATTAAATAAAGAAAAATCAATAAACTGGCCAAATGAAGATAAAATTTCAGAATGAAAAACTCGCAAAATTATCCCGGGCAGTGAAACCCTGGGCTCTTTTTATAGGTATTCTTTTTGCCCTGAAGGTAACCGGTGCGCTGAGCGGAATATCATTTTTTGCCAACAAGGCCCTTATGAAAACCGGGGCGCTGGATATCCAACCTTCCCACTCCACCACGACGGGTGAAGACTTTAATTATGATTTCACTTTAAAAGATCTCAAGGGAAAAAAAGTGGATGTAAAAGACCTTAAAGGAAAAGTGATTTTTCTCAATATGTGGGCAACCTGGTGTGGTCCCTGCCGCATTGAGATGCCTTCCATCCAAAAATTATATAATTCCGTTGACCAGAATAAAATTGCTTTCATTATGCTTTCGCTGGATCAGGATGGACAACACGAGAAGATTGTACGATATGTCGAAGACAAAGAATTCACCTTCCCAGTCTATCAGCCCGCCAGTCCGCTACCTAAAATTCTGCGTGTCACCACAATTCCCACCACCTTCATCATCGGCCCTGACGGGAAAGTAAAAAGCAAAAAAGTAGGTACAGCCAATTACGATACAGAGGATTTTAAGAAGTTTTTGAAAGAGATCTCCAAGTAGTCGAGAATGTATCATTGGGCTAAAGCCCAGGTTGTGTGAGCCTCTAAATCCACTAGCTAAAGCTAGTGGCAATTAGCAGACTCAATTTTTGCATTTCTCTTTGAATTTGAAGGGCTAAATAGTTGTTTGATCTTTCACTTGCCACTAGCTTCACTTGCCATTAGCTTCAATTGCCATTAACTTCAATTGCCATTAGCTTTAGCTAGTGGGTTGCATAAAATAAACACACCGGGCTTTCGCCCGATAATTTTCAGATAATCTTGATTATAATGATATTCCCTCTGTGAATCTTTAGGGTCAATGGACATTTAATTTCATAACATGTTTGTATCTTCCATTGCGAATAGGATCGCTAAATCCGGGCTATAACGCTTCCGTTCCCTAGAATCATACTATAACAAAATATGCCATTCATAAAAGTCTACATTCACTTTATTTGGTCTACAAAAAACAGAGAACCCTTTCTTGATTCTCCATCATTAAGAATGAAGATTTGGAATCACATAAAAGAAAATGCAACAGGCAAAAGTATTTTTATTGATACAATCAGTGGCTATCATGATCATTGCCATTGCCTGATCTCACTGGGGATAGATCAAACCATGAGCAAGATGATGCAGTTAATAAAAGGAGAAG
The DNA here is from genome assembly GCA_043722905.1 of Chryseolinea sp. GTDB lineage: Bacteria > Bacteroidota > Bacteroidia > Cytophagales > Cyclobacteriaceae > Chryseosolibacter. The sequence continues at coordinate 442 of JAYSOP010000748.1, read as the reverse complement.
CATCCTTTTGGATCAATAAAAATCAACTCTGTAAGGAAAAATTTGAATGGCAGGAAGATTATTTTGCGGTTTCAGTCTCAGAATCAGCAATAGATAAAGTGAGAGACTATAGTAGAAATCAGGAAGAGCACCACAAGGTAAAAACATTTCAGCAAGAGTACGAACAGTTTATGTTGGAAGCCGGTTTTCAAAAACATGCAGTTAATACCTAAGCAAAGACTATATCATTGGGCTAAAGCCCGGGTGTGTATGGGCCTCAGAAATCCACTAGCTAAAGCTAGTGGCAATTAATAAACTCAACTAATTTTGTATAATGTCTTATTTCCATTATTATAAAATAAGATGCCCAGGGCTTTAGGCCCATAATTTTCAGATAAATTTTTGATCATAGTGATATAGATGATCTTGATCAATTGCCACTAGCTTCAATTGCCACTAGCTT
>JAYSOP010000747.1:0-3721 GCA_043722905.1 Chryseolinea sp. | reverse complement strand
CTTTTCAAGACAAGGGTCTATCCGTTCGGGGGTTCACTAAGATCTTGAAAAAAGATGCGTTTGAGGAGTTAGCTTTATTCCGTAACGAAAGTGATCTGCTGACCGTGTACCTGCAAACAAATCAAGATCATGATGAAAATCGTTACTTTCTCTTAATCGAAAACCCCCATGAAGTAGTAGCCGTTGAAATAAGAGGCTACATAGATCCAAACCTTCTTCATACAAAAAAGGAAAATCTAACCTACACCAATTAAATCCTCTATGAACGCAAGATTATTAACGCTGATAGGTATCATCCTGATGACTCCGACAATATTGATGGGCCAAAGCCTGACTACAGAAGCGCTTCATAAAAAAAACGGCGAAGCACTTTCATTATTTTTTTATGCCAATACACTGCGGATGCTCAATCAAACAGAGGACAAAGAATTTGATGAAATCATTAAGGATATCGAGAAGATGAGATTTCTTATGATTGATAAAAAAGGAGATAATTTTGGCAGTAATGATTATAAAAAATTACTGAATGATTATAAATCCGAATTGTATGAAGAGATTATGACAAGCCGGTACGAAGGCAAGAATTTTGACGTATACATGAAAGAAAAAGATGGTAAAACCAAAGGCATGCTGGTGCTGATCAACGATTCCACTAATTTGTATGTATTGGATATACTGGGACGAATTGCCCTTGATAAAGTAACTAAGTTGTATAGTACCCTGGATAAGAGCTCGGATATCGGAAAAAAAATAAAAGCATTTACAGGCCATGGTGATGATGAGGACGACAATGAAAATCATGGCGATAAAAAATCGGAGAAAAATCATTAATTTGTAATGTTAGATCGAAGTCATCGACAAATTAATTATTCCTTAATCCCACGAACCTTCTAGCTTTGGAAACAGTATTGTCTATTTCTAATCTTACCAAGCACTTCGGCCTGATAAAGGCTGTCAATAACCTGAACCTTGAGGTAAACCGCGGTCAGGTTTTTGGTATGCTGGGCCCAAACGGAAGCGGTAAAACCACAACCCTCGGAATGCTGATGGGAGTTGTTAATCCCACTGCGGGAGAATTTTCCTGGTTTGGTGAACCATCATCCCACCACGTCAGAAAAAAAATTGGCGCCGTACTGGAACATCCTATTTTCTATCCTTATCTCTCTGGTCAGAAAAATCTTGAACTGAATGCGATGGTCAAACAATGTTCTCCGGAAAACATTCCACATGTTTTGGAATTGGTTGAACTCACAGAACGCAGGCACCATCAATATAAAACGTATTCATTGGGCATGAAACAACGACTCGCAATTGCTTCAGCGCTGTTAAATGATCCGACGGTTTTAATTCTCGATGAGCCTACGAATGGCCTAGACCCCATGGGAATTGCCGAAATACGTGAGCTAATTAAAAAGATTGCCGCCAACGGTAAAACCATTATCCTCGCCAGTCATCTTCTCGACGAAGTTCAGAAAGTATGCACACATTTTTCGGTACTGAAGAAAGGGAATTTAGTGCATACAGGCCCTGTGCATGAGGTGACGAAAGGCACAGAAACGGTGGAAGTATTTGCTGATACTCCCAACCTGAACGAACTTTTGATGACATTCAGTGGCACTTCCTCCCTCAATCGGGAGAATGGGAGTTTTCAAGTAGCCCTACGGGATGGTTTTCACAGCAAGGATCTAAATCAATTCCTGTTCGAAAAAGGAATTGTGGCCTCCCACCTTGTAACAAAAAAGAAAAGCCTAGAAAAACAATTCTTAGAAATCCTCGCAGGTTCCTGATTCATCATTAAAATGTCGTTAGTTAATCTAGTGAACCAAAATGCAATTACACAATGAACCCACCTGTATGTCAGAGACTCATATAATTAGGCCCGATAAAAGCAGCGATATAAACAAAATATTCTTTGTGATCCTTTGTGTCTTCTCCGTGAACTTTGTGATACTGGATTTTTAGACTAACATTCTTTGAATTATGCTACACCTTCTCAAAATAGATTTAAAAAAACTTACCAGCTATCGTACCTTCTGGGTGGTTTGTGGATTATATTTTATTACGCTGGCATTTTCTACTGCGAGCGGGATGGAGTTTTTAAAGTGGGTTGCACGCACCTTCGAAGATTTTGGTTCCCAACTGAACATCAATCGGATTCCGTTGTATCATTTCCCTGATGTGTGGCTGAACCTGATCTATTTCAGCGGATTATTTAAAATTGTGCTGGCGATCATGACTGTGATCTCAATCACTAACGAATATCAATACCGTACGGTAAGACAAAACGTAATCGACGGATTAAGCCGGTGGCAATTTTTGTCAACGAAAATATTAACGAATCTTTTGTTAAGTTTTCTCAGCGTGATCATGATCCTGATCATCAGTTTTGCCACTGGATTGATTTATACGCCTGTCATCAATTGGGATTTTGTATTCGCGGATATGGAATTTCTGATCGCTTACTTTTTAGAAATTTTCGCTTTCCTGTCTTATGCGCTCATGCTGGGTGTGCTGGTTCAGCGTTCTGGATTGACCATTATTTTACTGTTGCTGTCTAATATGTTGGAAATTATTGTCCGCGAAAATGTGGACGAATACGTACCATGGCTGATTCAGTTTTTCCCGATGGAGAGTATTTCAAACCTGGTGCCTTTCCCGTTAAAACGTTACGCTTTCCAGGAAATTCGCGACTATCTCACATTTGCATCAATAACAATAGCCCTGGGTTGGACCTTCCTCTTTAACTACTTCAGTTATCTGAAATTAAAGCATTCCGATATTTGATCTTAAGCCCCAACCGTTTGTAAATGCTTGGTTAAGTAACTCTGAATTGTACCACACGGTATAAGGAATGGCTTTGAGTCTATGGTGATGTCCAGATTCTGTCCAGAAATATTATACGAGCCTCGTATCTCGCTCCCCATTACGCTTATCTGGAACGCACCCGACATATCATCACCTTTAAATTGTCCGCCCTGATCCTGAATGGCTGCTTGAGCCCGGTTTAAAATGCTGCTTGGCGCTCCTGAAAATGGGATACTAAAATTGCATGCTGACATAGTTTTCCTTTTCCAAAAATCTTAAAAAGTTTGTGCCACATACTTTTAAAAGACAAGCTACCGTATTGACGGATTGGGGTTTTCTGTCCTGACACCAAAATAGTACACCCATCCGACCAACAACAGCTGTAAAGGTATCCTGAACCATAGGTAGTCTAATCCGCTGCCGTCGTAGGTAGCCGTTTGCAAATTGACATGATGAATCACAGCATAAATGTTTGCTGGAAAAATGCTGATCAGGAAAATAATTAAGAGCCAGGCGGTAAGTTTCTGGAGTCTTGGAATGAGAAGTCCGATCGATGCTGCCATCTCAATGATTCCTGTAACATAGATTATCGCCATTCTAAATGGGATAAAATCCGGCAGCATCAGCGCCATTCCTTCGGGGAAAATAAAATGACCGGCACCGGTCAGCAATAGCATCACGCTCATGGCAATTCTTCCCGCCAATGGAAATTGCCAGTCCTTCTTAATGATTTTTAAGGTGACAAGTGACAGAAAAAAGGTGACGATAAGAACAATTAAAAGCAACATGTTTTTTTAGAGAGTATTCGTTTTGGGTTTATGGCGGCTTGGGTTTTCGGAGCGCTACAATGTCCCACGTTGCTGAGTGAAATTAAGAAAACAAAACTCGAAATTTACACGTCACCCCCTGGCATAAA
>JAYSOP010000746.1:0-2863 GCA_043722905.1 Chryseolinea sp. | reverse complement strand
GATACCAGATTAAGAACAATCTTCTCCCACATATCGTGATTGACATAAACTGGCTCCGAAGATTGGCAATCCACGATAAATTTCAATCCGGCGCTTTCGATTGCTGAGCGAAAATTACCCGCAAGCAATGTGGTGTATTCTGCCAGGTCGGTAGGTTTGAATACGGCATCCGACCTGCCGGATTCTATCTGTGAAAAATTTAACAATGTGTTAACCAGTTTTTCAAGCCTTAAAGTATTGCGATATACCAACTGAAGTTCAGGGAGATGATCCGTATGTGCAGCATTTTCACCAAAGTGTTTTAACATATTTTGAAGGGGGCCCCTCATTAATGTAAGGGGTGTACGGAATTCATGGCTTACATTACTGAAGAATTCTGTTTTTGCAGCATTGAGTTCAGCGAGTAATTTGTTTTGCCTTTTCTGTTCTTCTCCTTTTTTCTGTGCAGTTATTTCAATCGCAGCCACCACTACACCGCGACCATCTACCTGTTTGGTAATATAAATGGAAAACCACCGGTCCATCCCGGGATAAAGAAATTCCTGGTGCAAAGACTCGCCTGACTTAAACACTTCCAGATAGGTTTCACGTATTCCGTCACGAAAGACTTCGGGGTAGAAATCTGTCATCTTTCTACCCATGAGATCGGCTGTTTTAATACCTGTTAAATCGGCCATGGCTTTGTTGGCGGCGGAAATTAAAAAATCCACCGGTTGAGCGTCATTGTCAAGAACAACTTCCAGCAAGGCGATGACGGCGGGAGCACCGTCGAAAGTACTTTGCAACCTGTCGGCCGTTGTCTTTAAAGCTTCCTCCGCTTTTTTTCGTTCGGAGATATCCTCAATAGTAACATAAAGCCCGTCGTTCAACCTGGAGGCTATCCATTGAAACCAGGCTCTGAAACCATCCCCCGCATAAAGGTGGTCATATTCTAGTTTGATTCCTGTTTCAACAACCTTAACAAATTTGTCAAACAATCCAATCTCACGAGTATGAGGCCAACTTTCCAGCATTCGTAAACCACTCACTTTCCTTCCAGCAATTCTATCGGAGGTTGCATTGGTAAGCAGAATATCAAAGTCGACGATATCACCTTTTGCATCACGAATACTTTTTAATACATGGAGACCTAAAGTAGAAGTATTAAAAACAGCCTCCAGAAGATTTTTACTTTCAACAATTTCCTCAATGGCTCCTTTACTTTCATCGGGTGTGTGCATGGCGCCGTCGTATCCTTTCGAACCTGTGGGTTCCCGCATAAATGGTTTCAATGCTAAATCTGCCGAACCATTCATTTCAACGGGATCCGCGATCGTACCATGGCCGTTCAATTGTTTTATTTTACCTTCATGGGTAAATAAACGGACCTTAAATTCCGCTTTTTTTTGAGATTGTATGCTGCCAGCTATTTTCTTAATAATGGGAATGTCATCAGGATGGATTGCATAGTTGGAATCGTGAATGTTCACCAGATAATTATAATTTACCCTGCCATAATCCTGGCTGTCGCCGCAGGAGGAAATCTCCCATGAACCAGATAACTTTATTAAATTATTTCCGGCAAATATGGTGATCGAGTCAACTTCACGCGAAAGTTGTTTTTGGAAATAAGAATTCATGTTATAAAATAAAAGCCGGCGCTGGATATCAATATATCCTATGGAGTAGTCAGGAATACAGCCTGCCCGGTGTAATTAAGACCAGCAGTTCAACCTTATTCAAACATTGTGTTCACAACGGTAGGGGGTATTAATTTTCATGCCACCGGGTGCTTTTCTGGCTAAAAGGGAGTAATAAACATTGACGATGAAGCGCATTATAGTAGAAACGTTAAATCCTCCCCGGAGCTTATTTCGCGGATGGATTTTCCGGACTGAAAAAGTTTAGCAGTTCCAGCTCCCTGAAGCCTTATGTTATTCCCATTTCTTTCCAACAACATGCCTTCCGGTAACCCGACGACGCTTGATTCCGGATTCATCTGTATATATTCCACCAGCCTTTCTCTCCTCGTTTCTCCACCCTGGTTTTCAAATCTTAATTCATGATAGTGCGGATTGATCTGGAAAGGAACAAGGTTTAAAGCATCAAAAGAAGGCGGCAATACGATAGGCATGTCGTTGGTGGTTTTTATGGTAGGACAGGCCACGTTCGCCCCGGCACTCCAGCCGATATAGGCGGCGCCTTCACCTATGCGCGTTTGTACAACTTCCAGGACATTAGATTCATACATCTTATTCAATAACGCAAAGGTATTTCCACCGCAACCACTATGGCCTCAGATCCCTTAATTAAAGCTCTTTTATCTGAAACCTGGTGCACAGATCTCAAAGCATACCCAATTTCCTTAAATGCCTTCGATACGGTCTCGAAATAGACATCATAGGAGATAGAAACGGCAGCGAATGGAATAAACACTATATCCCTGACGAAAGGGCCCAGAAAATTCTGAACAGGCAATTTTGGCCAGGAAAAGAAACTGGTTCCGGGCATGGTGGAATTGCTAAGTAACAATAGTTTGGTCATATTCAATTAGATGAGGTGGGGAAAACGAAATTCCAGAATAAAATAGCCATTACCCGATTTAAATCAACTTTTCTCATGTTACGAGAGGAAGACTTTACTAAATGCTCGCGCGCGCTTAAATCCCGTAGGGATGGCCTTATGGTAGAAAGTGGACGGAAGTAAATTCAAATCCCGTAGGGATGACCTTATGATTTGAGAGCACTGAGTGGACGGGCGAATGCAACTATAAAATCAAGAGGGACTTGCAGCCGGTGCTTCCAATAAGTTGAGCTTTGTTTAATTCGCTGCTGCTTCTTATAAGACCGTCCCTCTGGGACTTTTTTACCACCATCTAGCTACC
>JAYSOP010000745.1:0-3331 GCA_043722905.1 Chryseolinea sp. | reverse complement strand
AATCAATCCATTTCGAAGCCAAGATCCGTGCGGGCACACGGATGCACAATATCTTCAACGTGCTTGCCATCCCTCAATTGTCTGAACCATGATTTATATGATTAGGATGATTGCCATGATCAAATACAAAATAGTTTCTGTGAGACAACTATTAACTTTCGTATTAACTCCAATTGGTATTAAGCCCCAGCGGGGCGTCCATATGGTAGCACACATGGTATTACGCCCCAGCGGGCCCAGCGGGGCGTCCATATGGTAGCCCAGGGTAAGCCGAAGGCGCTGCTATGATTAAATTCAAAAATAGTTTTCCTGATACAACTATTTAACTTTCGTATTAGCTCCAATTTGAAGCAAATTTGATTTTTCTGCGGACACTACGGTTTTCAAGTTTAAAGTTCTAAGCAACCTAAAGCTAGCAACCTGGAACATTTGGAACCTGGAATCGCTTAAAGCTTACTGCTTTTATTCCAGTATACTTTAAGGTTATGGGTTGATCGGCCTGCCGCAATGATATCTTTCCGGCCATCGCCATCGAGGTCCGCAACCTGCAGGTCTTCACAGGCCATGCCGTTGTCATCGATCCAATAATCTATCCAACGGGTGGCCTGAGGATCCGCGGGGACGAACAGCTTAACCCCGACTTTTCCTGTCTTATCTGGTTCACGCCATCCGGCAACAATCTGATCGGTTCCAGACCCTAGCAAGTCAGCGGCTGCCAGGGCATGACCCTGATTGAAGTCCGCTGTTAACACCGTTCGCTTTAATCCACCACCGGCCTCACTAGCGTTATTCTGGCTTCTCCCGGAAATATAAACCGTTAATTCATTGCCGTGCATCGGTTGAATTCCTGCCACCAGCCCTTTCTCGCCAGCCCTTACTTCACCGAAGCTTTGCTGAGAAATATTCCCCTCATCGCTTGCGCTAGCGGTCCACTTGTTACCCTGAAATGCAAAGACTTTGACACCCTCCTTTCCTCCAATGTAAATTTTTTCGGCACTCCGGATGGGCACAACATCAAGGTTATGAGTGAGGTGCATGGACTCATCGATGATCGTCAACTTCCAGGGGGCCTTTGGGTCTTTTGGTTTTTCGTAAGCAATTATTTTTACCCCGTTACCTTCACCACTTTTATTTCCCCTGCCATGCAAGGGCAACACAACGAGTTGATATCGGTTCGCAGCCACCTTTACCCACCGCATTCTATGAATGGCGGGTTCGTGATGCAGTTTCACAGGTGACCAGCCCTGAGTAGGGTCTTTGGGTCTGATTAAAAAATGCACTGACCCCGATTTGAGTGTGTCGGAAGTTTCTGATGGGTTCCATTGGGCCCCGACGGCTACCTCTACCTTGCCATCCCCATCAATGTCACGGGCAGCGATACACACGTTGTCTGATTCCGTAAGATTTTCAACCATCACAAAACGTTTCCAGTCTCCGTTTCGATACCAGACGAATTGCTTTTTATCTGCCAGAAGAATATCAGGTTTTCTGTCGCCGTCTACGTCACCAACAGCAAGTCCATAGCCAATCGATACCTTGTCATCAATAATTTGAGGAGTGAATTTTGGTTCAGGGGCTATTTTGAAAAAGAAATCAAAAGCCAGAAAGAGAAATGTATAAGGCAGCATAGCGTGATCGTTAAATGAAGATCAATTTACTTTTAAATGCGGAAAGCAAAAAGCGAAGCGCTTAAAGATGGACGTAAAAAGGGGAAAGTGAAACCCTTCGTGGAGAGCAGGCTGACTTTTAAAAAGAATTCGTGTGACGGTAGACGCTCGAAGGCCGGTTGATTTTACCGACCCTTCCTTAAATTCCTGCCTTTCCATAGGCGGTTGACCGAAACGGATTGTCCAGGGCCGGGAGGCTGACTATAAAAGTGGTGCCCGCACCCAGGTTGGATTCAACCCGGATCTGACCGTTGATTTTATTCAGGGTTTCTTTCACAATGTAAAGGCCCAGGCCGGAGCCCTTCGATTTTTCATGCGCACGGAAGAACATATTAAATATCTTATCAATGTATTGGGGATCAATACCCACTCCATTATCTTTTACGGATATGATTTTTTCATCCTCTCCACCAACCGTTTCGATCCGGATGAAAGGGCTTTCTTTTTCGACATCACAATACTTAAGCGAATTATCGATGAGATTGGCCAAGACTATTTTTAACCGCATAAGATCGGTATGCACGATCTCATCCTCAGAAACGTAATTCTCAATTCTGATATCCGGATTGCCCGCAGAAAAAATCAAAGCTTCCGCAACATCAGCCACGGCCTTCTTTAAATTAACAGGTTGGGTCTTAATATCCATCCTGGCGTTGCGGGAATAAGAAATAATTTCTTTGATAAAATCCTCCATGTCATGGATTTTGGTTTTCATCATGCCCAGGTACTGATTGATCCCTTTCTGATCAAGCTGAGCCACTTCAATTAATCCTAATAAAGAACTTAAAGGTGCCTTGAGATCATGGGATGCGCTGTAAACAAAACGGTCAAGCTCCGCGTTGGCCTTTTGCAGTTGCTCGTTTTTGTTCAGGATAGCTTTTTCAGAATCATGGTGAACATCCATCATGAAATACATAATGGCAATACTACAGGCCAGTGTCACCAGAAAATTAGTCGTATAACTGAATTGGAGATATTCTTTGGAATATATTCGTTCCGTGACAAAATCAAAATCAACCCAATACGAAACCAGAAATAATGCGACCGACAGCAGGATGAATGCAAAAGCGAGCCTCAGATTTTTATAGCCTAATAAAGCAAAAGCCATGAGGCTGGTGACAGCGAATAGCATAAAGACCCCGCTGCCAAAAGGGTCGATAGCAGAAAAATAAAAAATAGCGAAGTTAATGAGTATCAGAAACAGGATGGTGGCCAGACGGTACTTTTGAAATCGGTTCAGCAGCACAGTAATCAGGGCCATCACCGCAACCCCCACATAGTAGGGTTCATTGCCCCTTACGCCGTGATAAATATCTATAAAGATATAGCCTACCGCAACGACCATGGTTATGACCGCCAAATGACTTCGGAGAATAGCGTTTTTAAAATCAACCCGGGAGGGTATAAAAACACTGCGTCCCAAGACGATATCCCTGTAGCGCATAGGTTGCTAAGGTAAAAGGTAAAATGTTCGCCAACCAATAGGGGAATCACATTTCATGTAACATGTAATAAAACCGATTAAAATGAAAATTTAAGCGGTTTAACAAGCAAGAAGATGTGCTTTTTTTGCTTAAAAAAAGCCCTCCGGTTTATGCCTGTTAATGGTTGAAAAAATCCGGTGAATTTTGTATCTTAATAGATGGGAAATTTTTAAAAATTAG
>JAYSOP010000744.1:0-1535 GCA_043722905.1 Chryseolinea sp. | reverse complement strand
GTGGTTGGGTAGGTAGTCGCCATCTCTTCCAAAGACGGATCCTGGAAAATAACGTATGGCGGGAGATCTTTTTCCTTCGCGGTCTTTTTACGAAGGTTCTTCAACATTTCATAAAGTTTCGTGTCATACGCCTTGGAATTGATGGGCGTTTTGTCACTTGAAACTTCCTCGTCTTCGATTTCAGTCGTAAAATCGTGATCCCTGGCCAGTTCAACAGCAAAAGGTTTTTTGAGGAAGGCCTCCCCTCTTTGGCTGATCTTCAATGCGCCAATATTATCGATATCTTTTTCCAGGTACTGATAAATCAGGGTCTGGCGAATAACGGATTTCCAGAAATCAGAGTCTTCGTCACCGCCTTTGCCATAAACCTCCAGATCGAAATGACCATAGCTTTTCACATATTCATCCTCTACTCCGCGGATCACATGCACAAGATGGTTCAGTCCAAAACGCTCATTGGTCTGTTTGACTGCCCTCAAGACGATTTTCACATAGTCGGTTCCGTCAAAACGTTCTCGGGGATGAACACAATTGTCGCACATGCCGCAATTATCTTCTTTAAATTCTTCACCGAAATAATGCAATAGTTGCCTTCTGCGGCAAACCGGAGATTCCGCATAATATTCCATTTCCTGAAGGAGAATGCGTGCATTTTCCCGCTCCTGAACAGGCTTATCCTTATTAAATTTTTCGAGCTTACTGAGGTCATTGTGGCTGTAGAACATCAGGCAGATTCCTTCCAGTCCATCCCGACCTGACCGGCCGGTTTCCTGATAGTAACCTTCCAGCGATTTGGGAACGTCATAATGCACCACAAAGCGGACGTCTGGTTTATCTATACCCATACCAAAAGCAATGGTGGCAACGATAATATCCGTTTCCTCATTGAGAAAATCGTCCTGATTTTTCATTCTCACATCCGGATCTAATCCAGCGTGATAAGGGGCAGCCTTAAAGCCATTAACGACGAGAAGCTGCGCGATCTCCTCCACTTTTTTCCGGCTGAGACAATAAATAATCCCGGATTTACCTTTGTGTTCTTTTAGAAATTTAATGAGTTGTTTTTTCGTCTCCTTCTTGGGACGAACTTCATAATATAAATTTTTCCGATTGAACGAGGACATGAAAACGTCTGCCTCTTCCATCTGCAAATTCTTCTGTATATCAATCTGCACCTTGGGGGTAGCCGTAGCCGTCAGTGCAATTACCGGCATATCGCCCAGGTTCTGGATCATTGATTTTATCCGTCTGTATTCGGGCCGGAAATCATGGCCCCATTCTGAAATACAATGCGCTTCATCAATCGCGACGAAAGAGACATTTACTTTTTTAAGAAATTCAATCGTCTCGTCTTTGTTTAATGATTCAGGTGCAACGTATAATAATTTCACGTTACCCAACATGCATTCCTTTTTAAGCTTGGTGATTTCCCCCTTGCTTAATGTAGAATTCAAAAATCTTGCATTAATACCGTACGCATTCATCTGGTCCACCTGATTTTTCATCAAGGCTATCAGGGGTGAAATAACGATGGC
>JAYSOP010000743.1:0-6225 GCA_043722905.1 Chryseolinea sp. | reverse complement strand
AGACTCCATGAAGAAATTCGACCTGAATATCGATGAGATTGATAAATTAACCGGACCCGTTATCGGTCGGCCCAAATCGGCAACTTTCAGAACGTCGGATGTGGTTGGACTGGACACACTGATCAAAGTAGCGCATAATCTCTATGCAGGGTTGCCTAACGATGAAGGACGGGAGATGTTTAAAATGCCCGACGTCATAACCAAGCTGGAACAAAATAAATGGTTGGGCGACAAAACAGGACAGGGATTTTATAAGAAAACCAAAAGCGCAAAAGGGGAGACCGAAATCTTAACCCTGGATCTTAAGACCCTGGAATACAAACCAAAAGCGAAATCGAAATTTGCGACGCTGGAAACGACGAAAACCATTGATAATTTGCGTGACCGTTTCAAAATACTCCTGTCCGGCAAAGATAAAGCAGGAGAATTTTATCGCGATTCCTTTTATGCATTATTTCAATACGTAAGCAATCGTATCCCTGAAATTGCTGACGAGTTATATAAAATAGACGACGCGGTCTGTGCTGGATTTGGTTGGGAACTTGGGCCATATGATACATGGGATGCCGTTGGTGTTGAGAAGGGCTTACAGCAAATGGAAGCTGCAGGATATAAGGCCAATCAATGGGTATATGATATGCTCGCCTCCGGAATCAAGACTTTCTACAAAGTTACCGAAGGGAAGAGAAGTTATTATGATATCCCTTCAAAATCCTACAAAAGGATCCCGGGTAAGGATGCATTCATCATTCTGGAAAACCTTTCTGATCATGTTGTCTGGAAAAATGCGGAATCCAAAATTCTGGATCTTGGGGACGGCGTCATTAACTTCTCATGGCACAGTAAGAGTTATACCCTCGGCACGTCTGTTATTGAAGGTCTAAATAAAGCTGTTGACCTGGCCGAAAAAGATTATCGCGGACTGGTGGTAGGTCACCAGGGACCGGATTTTTCTTTGGGGGCTAATCTCGGACTGGTGTTTATGTACGCTATTGAACAGGACTATGATGAAATTGATTTCATGGTAAGAATGTTTCAGAAATCAACTATGCGTTTACGATACTCTTCAATTCCGGTTGTCGTTTGTCCTCAAGGGAGAACGCTGGGCGGAGGGTGTGAAATGACTTTGCATGCCGACATCGCACAAGCTACCGCAGAAACGTATATTGGTTTAGTGGAGGTCGGTGTTGGACTGATTCCAGGAGGAGGGGGTACAAAAGAACTTACCAAAAGGGTGAGCGACAGATTTCAGGAAGGAGACGTAGAACTGAATGCCCTCCAAAATGCTTTCATGAACATCGCCACGGCCAAAGTTGCTTTGTCAGCCGAGGAAGCACGCGAAATGAATCTCCTTCGACCAGTGGACCGTGTTTCCATGAACCGCGACCGCCAGATATTGGATGGAAAAAAAGCGGTCATAGAATTATCTGAAGCCGGGTACGATATGCCTCAGCAATCGAAAAACATCCGGGTGCAGGGGCGGACAGGTATCGCGTTGTTCATGGCCGGCGTCCAGGGTATGCGCATGGGAAATTACATTTCCGACCATGACGCAAAAATAGCCCTGAAGATCGCTCATGTGATGTGCGGTGGAGACCTCACAACTGCACAGGAAGTGAGTGAGCAATATTTACTCGATCTTGAAAGGGAAGCCTTCGTTTCCTTATGCGGAGAAAAGAAGACGCTTGAAAGGATTCAGTCTATTTTGACGGGGGGGAAGCCGCTGCGAAACTAGTTGACAGTGGACAATTGACAATGTGAGTCAGAAAAAGAGGTGTGTTTAAAAAAGTTTCACAATTATTATTTAGTAGGCAGACGGGCAGTTTGCAGTCGGCAGCTTAGAGTATTTGGATAATGATACCTAAAGGATATAAGGATCTAATTGTTTATCAGAAAGCGTTCCTTTTGGCGATGAAAATTTTTAATATTTCAAAGAAGTTTCCCAAGGAGGAGAGATATTCATTAACCGATCAAATTAGAAGATCATCGCGTTCCGTCGTAGCATGTATTGCGGAAAGTTATCGCAAGAGAAGTTACGAGGCATATTTTGTCAGTAAATTGTCGGATGCAGATATGGAAAACAGTGAAACACAGGTTTGGTTAGAATTCTGCTTGGCCTGTGAATACATTGACCTTGGTGAAAAAAATGAGATGGAAAATATTTCAGAAGAGGTAGGTAGAATGTTAAAAGGTATGATTACGTCACCACAGAAATTTTCAGTAACTAAAAATAGGCCCCAGGTGCTTTAACCGCTGACTGCTTTCTGACGACTGCTTTCAGCCGACTAACTGATAGAAATCGGAAACTTAATCGAATACTATGGACGCATACATAACAGCAGGCTTTAGAACCGCGGTAGGTAAAGCAAAAAAAGGGGGATTTAGATTTGTAAGGCCCGATGACCTTGCTTCGGAGGTTATCAAACATCTTGTGAAGTCTGTTCCCGGGTTAGAAAATCAGATGGTGGATGATCTGATCGTAGGGAACGCTGTGCCAGAGGCCGACCAGGGGATGCAGATGGGACGCATGATTTCCTTGCTCGCGCTGGGTAGGGAAGTTCCTGGAATGGTGGTTAACCGTTATTGCGGATCTGGTATTGAGGCCATCTCAATTGCCTGCGCGAGGATCCATGCTAAGCAAGCTGATGTGATCATCGCCGGAGGCGCGGAATCCATGTCACTTGTGCCGGTAATGGGTTGGAAGACAGCCTTGAATTATTCCATCGCAAAGGAAAATCCTACTTACTATACGAGCATGGGCTTAACGGCGGAGGAGGTTTCAAAACAATACAAGGTTACGCGCGAAGATCAGGATGAGTTTGCCTATCGCTCGCATGTGAAAGCTTCCGCTGCTGTAAAGGAAGGCAAGTTCAAAGAAGAAACTGTTCCTATCACTGTGAAGGAAGTTTATGTGGATGAAAGCAACAAAAAGAAGACCCGGGAGTTTGTGGTCGACACCGATGAAGGTATTCGGGCAGATACGACCGTAGAAGCACTTTCGAAGTTGAAACCAGTGTTCGCCGTCGGAGGCACAGTGACTGCAGGGAATTCTTCACAGACTTCCGATGGTGCCGCTTTCGTGGTGGTGATGTCTGAGAGAATGGTGAAGCAATTAAATATAAAACCCATTGCCAGGATGCTAAGTTATGCCACTGCGGGCGTAGATCCGAAGATCATGGGTATTGGGCCGGTTGCAGCGGTTCCGAAAGCACTGAAGATTGCAGGTATGAAACTTCAGGATATGGATTTATTCGAACTCAACGAAGCTTTTGCGGCCCAGTCCCTGGCGGTCGTCCGGGAGTTAGGAATTGATATGAACAAATTAAATCTTAACGGTGGAGCCATAGCAGTAGGCCACCCGTTAGGATCTTCAGGGGCGCGCTTGTCAGTGCAACTATTTAACGAGCTCAGAAGACAAAAGAAAAAATATGGCCTTGTCACCGCTTGTGTGGGCGGCGGGCAAGGTGTGGCAGGAGTGTACGAATTATTGAATTAAAGTAAAAGAAACAGAACTATGGCGACTTCAGTAGAAACCAAACAAGCAATAAAGGGGGGTGAATTTTTAATCCGCGAAACCCAGGCGCATGAGATCTTCATTCCGGAAGAATTCACCGAGGAACAAAAAATGATTGAACAACAGTGTAAGGATTTTCTGGACAAAGAAGTGTATCCCCGGCTTGATGAAATCGATTCAATGAAGGATCCCAAACTCATGCCTTCATTGTTGGATAAGGCTGGAGAACTTGGATTGCTGGGCACTTCTGTTCCTGTAGAATATGGCGGATTTGGAATGGATTTTAATACCACTATGTTGGTGGCCGAAGTGATAGGTGCAGGCCACTCGGTTGCCGTTGCACTTTCCGCACACACCGGTATCGGCACCTTGCCTATCGTGTACTACGGGAACGAATCTCAGAAAAAAAAGTACCTGCCTAAATTGTCGACAGGCGAATGGAAAGCAGCTTATTGCCTTACCGAACCCGATTCCGGCTCCGACGCAAACAGCGGAAAAACAAAAGCGGTGCTCACCCCGGATGGCAAGCACTACGTTATCAATGGACAGAAGATGTGGATTACCAATGGGGGCTTTGCCGACATCTATATTGTATTCGCGAAAATTGAAAACGATAAAAACCTCAGTGCCTTTATTGTTGAAAAGTCATTTGGTGGAATCACCATGAATGAGGAGGAGCATAAAATGGGGATTAAGGGATCTTCCACCAGACAAATTTTCTTTAACGATAGCAAGGTACCGTCAGAGAATTTGCTTTCAGAAAGAGAGAATGGTTTCAAAATAGCCGTAAATATTCTCAATATCGGCAGGATCAAACTTGCCGTTGCTGCGGTCGGCGGAAGTAAAAAGACAATTTCTACTGCCGTAAACTACGCCAAAGAACGGAAACAATTCGGTACCGCTATCGCTAACTTCGGGGCCATTAAGCATAAAATCGCGGAGATGGCTACCAGAATTTATGCCAGTGAATCAGCATGTTACAGGGCCGGCCAAAATATCGATGATGCCCAAAACGCATTGATAGCATCGGGGATGGATTCCGCAAAAGCGAAATTGAAATCTCTGGAAGATTTTGCCATAGAATGTGCCATCATGAAAGTACACGGGTCTGAAGTACTGGACTTTGTGGTCGATGAGGGAGTGCAAATTTATGGTGGAATGGGCTTTTCGGCGGAAGGACCCATGGACAGGGCCTACCGCGATGCACGAATCAACCGCATATTCGAGGGAACCAATGAGATTAACAGGATACTTACGATCGATATGTTGCTAAAGCGCGCCATGAAGGGGCAACTTGATCTAATGAATTCTGCTATGGCCGTTCAAAAGGAATTAATGGCCATTCCGGATTTTGGCAACAGTGATGATTCCGGGATTTTCGCGAAAGAAAAGAAGGCTTTGCAAAACCTTAAAAAGGCCGGGCTCATGGTGGCCGGTGCCGCTGTTCAAAAGTTTATGACCAAACTTGCCGATGAACAGGAGATACTCATGAACCTTGCCGATATGCTCATCGAAGCCTATGTAGCGGAGTCTACGTTATTGAGAGTTGAAAAATTAATCGGCATACGAGGAGAAGCAAATTGCCAGATTGAAAAAGAAATGGCAATCATCTATCTGCACACTGCCATCGAAAGAGCATTATCGTCCGGTAAAGAAGCTATTTATGGGTTTGCCGAAGGTGATGAACTTAGACTAATGATACTCGGTTTAAAGCGGTTTACAAAAATTGATCCGTACAACTTAAAAGCAGCCCGGAGAAAAGTGGCAAATTATGTTATTGACAAAGGTCAATATCCTTTCTAAAAATGAACAGTCGTATGTTCAGGGATGAACAAACCAGCCAGCGCGATCTGGCTTTTTTTATTCCTGGTAAGCTTTTTTAAACTGGAATGTTATTTGAAAGAGAATTTGACAACGGCATCTAAAAATTTTCCAAAACAAAATGGACACAAAAACATTAGCCACTTGCCTTGCGGTTTTTCTTTTTGCGCTACTCATTCCAGTAATTATTGGAATTATTGGCGGCATCGTTGGTGTTGCGGGAGGTTTGATCGGGGCATTGTTCAGTGTAATCGGAGCAATTTTCAGCGGAATGTTTAGCCTTATCGGCTGGATTGCCGGATGGGTCTTTCATGACCCTTTTCAGTGGCATCGGTCTTATACCCTTTTCAACTGGGATTTTTTTACTGTTGCAGCATTAATTGTATTAATCGCGGTTATTATCCGTTCAAAGAAATCGCGATCGGTTTGAGTCTGCTACGCCGTCGGATGACTGTTGTAAAGCATTGGATTTAAAAAGTATTTACTGTAAACCGGATATCTTCGTACTTCCTGAATGGCGGGGCGTTGGCCCTTTGAAAAAATCATTCGATAAAAAAACTCATATCCTTTTTCAACCCGGATATCTTTATGAACGACATAATAAATATTGTCATAAGGATTTAACACCTTCACTTTTACATGAAACAATCCAGGCTTGCTTTTAATCCGTACAAAACTTCCAGGTTGTTTGTTATATAATTTACCGTTAACATAGACCTGCATGTTGGAGTTTTTCTCTGTTTGAATGGCTATTCCGGATATATAGGCACTGGCATTAACAGAAATGAGTATTAAGAGAGACGCTAATAGGAGATTCTTCATATTATAACCCTTCAGTTTCGCCTTATAAATAGACAAGGTCCGTGCCAGAAACGTGGGATCTTTTACAG
>JAYSOP010000742.1:0-5503 GCA_043722905.1 Chryseolinea sp. | reverse complement strand
AACAAGAGTGGCAGGAGTTATATTTGAATCATCGATGTGTCGAATATTTACGCTGGCCGCGATGGTAAGATCACCGGTCAAAGACACGCCGGTGGCACCATTCGCCGGGTTAAATGTGAGCGTCGGCTGTGCCAGTAGAAATGTTGGTAAAGCGATAAATATTAATAGTAAAAACTGCTTCATATCAACACCTTGTAACAATGATTTTTTCACCTTTTTAATTTTTAACATCACCCATTTCGTCAGTCTTCATCAGCATGATGGATGACAACCCGTTGATGGTATTAGTCCCAAATATCAGCAACCCCTTGTCCGATGTTTCCCGAAGGGAGGTTACGGTTTCATCACCTGTTCCTCCAATCAGTTTACTCCAGATCAGGTTTCCGAAAGCATCTGTTTTAATGAGCAGGATGTCTTTGCCTCCGTTACCAACGGTTGGGGTACTAGTTATTGTTGCCGCCAGGATATATCCGTCGATCGTGCCGACAATCGCGGCGCCTTCGTCATGACTGTTGGATGTTGCCCTTTCCACTGTCTCCAGCAGGGCATTGTTCAGTATCAGATTTTCACCATCGATATATCGGGTACTTTCAGGAATAATACTTCCGTGCTGGTCAACCCTGATAAAATAAATATTGGCATTTGCTCCATTCGTATTAGAATAGGTGCCGATCACACCATATCCTACTCCACTACCTGATTTTTGAATATCGGCAACAGAATGATTCCCTTCATCCCGTTCCCCGTATAAGCCATTGTTTTTAATGGTTGAATTCCCGACAGCAGTTAAAACACTGAGGTATTCGCGTGAAACGTTCTGTTGCTGAGTAAAGGTTTTGCTGGCCCAAAGAAAGTCTGATGAGGAGGTTAAGTGTATAGCATTACAGTTTACATAATCACGATTATCAAGCAGCACATAAGACCGGTACCAAAGAGAATCCTGAAGGTTGGAAGGATCAAAGGCCGAAATAAAGCTGGATTCATTTTCACCCGGTACCCGGAAGGTTCCCAGAATAATAATATTGCCGGCGGGGTCAAAGGTCAGCGCACTTCCGTGATAATCAATCTTACGGAAAGCTGTGGAATTATTGGCAGGGGGTATCGAATCTGTCTTGATGTGCTCTGCCAGTATGGTACCTTGTTTATCCATCATTAAAAGTTGCGCGTGGGAATTCACCAGCTCACTCACTTGAGCGGAGCTTGGGTTTAATTTTATCCCATCGCCCAGAAGTATGTAACCATCCGCAGTGGGCCTGATCGCATTTATTAACCCATTGGGGATAACTTTTTCCCATATTTTTTCACCTCGCGGACCCGTTTTAATAATGAGGGCATCCGTTACACCATTGTTATACCTGATCTCGCCGGCCAGAATGAATCCGCCATCCGTATCGGCTTCGGCGCACGACCCGGTAAAACTGGTTCCGCTACTGTAAAAATGGACAAAGTTATTTCGCTCAGTTAGCTCGGCATTCTCAAATCTGGTGCAACCAGTCATTACGATGAGAAAAATAGCGGAAAAATATTTTCTGTTTCTCATAGCCTATTTAGAAATAAGTTTTTTCGGATTATACCGGTTGATCACATAACCAACTGAGAGAGACAGGGTATTGAGTTTAAAAATCCCATCAACAAATTTATAATCGAATACAAGGGTTGAATTGGCATAGGTGTCTGCTTTGGATGACATGGGTAGTAAGCCCATTTTGTAACGCACCTCTGCTATCAGAAAGCCTTTTCCAATTTTCCTTTTGAATCCAGCCGAAAGCAATAAGCCACTGTTGAAACTATTCCGTTTAAAATCAATCTTGTTTTCCGGGACCGGTGAACTTCCCTTCCTGTTGGAAATGATCTTGGAGGATGAGGATAAAAGGTAATCTGCGGATAGCCCTGCCGATATAAAATAGTTCGAAAGCCGGTTTTCGTAGAGCTTATATTGAACCGAGATCGGAAGGGATAACCATGCCTGGGTTTCAGTAGCCAGGGTATTTCTTGCCGTATCCGCGTTGTCGGTTAGTTTATCGAATGACAACAATTGGAATGATAACTCAGGATTCAGCGTAAATTTCCCCAATTTTCCTGCCATTGGAATTTCCGAAGAGATGGTGCCACTAAAACCAAAATTATAACTGTATGCACTGGTTCCATCATCTGCATAGTCAGCGCTGACTACCGAAGGCTGAGAAGCCACGCCGCCTAATTTTCCTCCTATCCTGTAAATAGGATCGGTGCGAAAAGTTTTGTACAAAGCCACGAATTCCGCCGGGTCTACTGCATCGTTCACTTTGAATTCAGTGTCCGTGCGCAAAAGCGCGAGCATCATTTCATCGGCTTTGACCGGCTCCTCAAGGTAGATGTAGGTTAAGGTGAGAAGTTTGTAAGCATTGACTTTCTCAGCGTCATTAAAGCCTTCGTTCACGTTGTTTAAACAACCTTCCAGCAAATTAGGTAGCTCATGCAGCCTTCCCTGCTCGTAGATCGATTGGGCCAGACGTAACGTTTGGGCGCAAGTGGATTGCCCATACGCAACGTAGCGCGTCACGGACAAGACCACAGCCAATAGCAGTAGCGTTTTCCTCATATTATAACAGTCAACAAAAGGTATATGCACTTTCCCGTTAGAGGAGAGTACTGGTAAAATACTTTACTTGTTATTCGCCGGAAGGTCAGGGCACGTTAATTCATACGTCAAATCGTCCCCGACATAAGTATCCCATTCATCCTTATCCATGTTCCGTTTTAGAAATTCACACAGTATGCCTGACATGGTTTCTATTTTGGTTGGCCAGGCATGGATCGTCTGGTCTACCTGTCCTACTTTAGTTTCCTTAACACTTTGAATACCGGCGATCAATTGTTCGTCATCCGGTGTGAAAGCGAGGTTCCATACCCAGTCGTGGTCACTCAATACAATGGGCTGCATGCGTAAATTCCTGTAGTTCCATAAACGCACCGACCAGTCTTTACTGGCTGTTGCCATAAAGGTACCTGCATAATTAAAACGGATGTTGGTGATCCCTGCTGTATGGCCAGACAATGGATTACTGATTTTCCCATTCTCAATAATATATACCTGCCCTGAAGTAGTTCCCACAACAATGACTTTTGAATCCGGGGCAAAACAAACCGAAGATAAAGATGCATTGGGTATTTTGATTATGGTCTCGGCGTAGTTGCGTTTAACATCCCATACGAATAAATTCCCATTCATACCGGCTCCTGCCAGTTTCGTACCATCCGCACTTAATTCCAGGCCACTGATTTTTTCTTTTAAGGCGATCACTTCTTTGGCGGTTGTTAAATCAGAATACCGGATACTTTGCCCTGAATTGTCGCGCGCGTAAAACCCCTGACCATCCGGGGTGAAGTGTATATCTCCAACGTCAGATTTGTAACCATAGATTTTTTTAGGGGCGGCCTTTAAATCAGCCAGATTATACAGTTCAACATAATTTTGATCGCGATTCATGGGATACAAACCCCCTGCTGCCAGGAATTTCTCATCCGGACTGATGTCAATGCTGTAAACAGAATAATCATTAGCGAGGTCTTTATCATGAATCCGGTCTGGTACAATTTCCTGTGCCTCCCAACCCTGGCCGCTGAATTTCCACTGAATTAATTTACCATCACTTCCGCCGGAATAAATAAAGTTGTGATTCTTCATGGTCTCCAATGCGCGTGCTCCCCCTTTTAAGTGGCCTTCAAGACTCTTTGTTAGCGGATGATTTTGAGTCCTTAAAGCGTAAAAGAGGCCGTTGTAAACATCATTATCATAAGAGTATCCTTTATGCCTGGTGTTAAAGTTGAAGGCTTGTTGTGCCAGTAAAGATTGCTCCGAGGGATCACTGTCTAATTCTTTTGATTTGATCGCCATGGCTTTCGCGATAGCAATGTATCGTTGCCTTTGCGACTCTATCGTAGCCAGTTTAGCTTCTTCTTCTCTTTGCACGGCCAATTTTTCGTTCGAATTGGCTATTTTCCTCTGCGCATCAGCGTCTTTTCTCGCTTCTTCAGCCTGAACCCTTCTTTCTTCAGCGGTGAGACGTGCCTGTTCTGCTTTTAGTTTCTCCCTCGCTTCCGCCTCCTGGGCCTTGATAGCTTCATCCCGTGCAACCTCCGCCTTGGTTTTTTCTGTTTTAGCTTCATCCCTGGCTTCTTCAGCCTTGGCTTTCTCTGCTTCCGCCACTTTTTGTGAAGCCAGGGCGTCATTTTTCAGATCAATAGCAAGAAGTCTTTGATTATCCGCTTCTGATTTTTGAATGACTGCAAAAACCAGAGCTATTAAAGACACAATGGTGGCCGACGCGAGGATCAATGCTATAATCCGCGCCCTCTTTAATTTTCTTTTCTGTTCGAGTTCCTTGATCCTTTGCTCGGTTTCCCATTCTTTCTTGGAATATTCCAAAAAGATCATGGTGCGCTCAAAGGCAGGGTTGTAACGTTGTCCCCACACCAAAGTAGGCTTGTGTTTTGCCTGCCAGTTCAGCGCCAGTTGAAGATCCGGTGGTCGCCATAATCCGGCCTTTCCCACCTGATACATCGAGGCAGCTTCTGCCAGCCTTGTGTACATCTGAACAGCGTCTGCTTCATCATCCACCCAGTTTTTCAATCGCACCCAGATCCGCATGAGACTTTCATGCGAAAGGTCTACCATTGATTTATTGATCAGCGGAATTCCGTGAGCAGGGGTTAACAAAGAACGCCCGGGCTCCCTGAATTTTTCTACGACATCACCTACATCTTCTTCCGATACATCGGCGATAGCCGCGATCTCATTCAACCTGGTGGGCCTGCGAATGCCAAAGTTCTCACCTCGTTTTTCAGTGATGGCTTTGAACATCACCTCGCATATTCGTTTTTGTTCTTCCGTCAATTCATCAAAGGCCTCGTTCGCATGTTGCGACAACGCTTCGGCCATGGTTCCGATAGCTTCATAGTGCTTCAGGTCAACAGGCTCACCTTCGTAATCTTTGTATTGTGTCCAGTACGACCATGTGCGCATCAAAGCGTGCTGAAGGATCGGAAGCTGATCCGGGTTATCGCCGAGATCGTTTAACAGTTGTTGCGTAAGCCTCGGAGAAATATTCGCTCCGCCCACTGCCACAGGGCCTTCAATGGCTTTCCTTTTCTGATCACGCGTAAGCTGAGGTATCAGATAATGGCTATCGTTGATCTTGCGGGTAAGTTCGGGAAACTGAGCGCAATCGCCGATAAAATCCGAACGCATGGTGAGAGCGATATAAATCGGAGCATCCGGATAGTTGACTGCTTCAATTAAAAGGTTAACAAAGGCGAGTGTCTCGTTGACAGAATTCGCGTCATGGCTTTCCTTAAACCGGAAAAGTTCTTCGAACTGGTCAACAAGAATCAGGTAGTTCACATCCTGTTTCTTACGCGTCTGTTCAATAGCCTCGACCAGACCCAAAGAACTGCTTTTGAGAAGTGTACTGAAAATAGTACGTTTTATTTTCTTTTCTTCAACATCGGCTCCCTGATAGTC
>JAYSOP010000741.1:0-1936 GCA_043722905.1 Chryseolinea sp. | reverse complement strand
TGGAAAAGCAGTAAGAAATAGAACTATACCGGTTGAAGGATAAGGTAGGCAGCGGCCCCGGCGAGATAGCCCATCAAAGCGATAGGGCTTATTTTTTTGACGTACCAGATAAAGTCAATTTTTTCCATCCCCATCGTTGCCACTCCCGCAGCAGAACCGATGATGAGCATACTTCCCCCTGTTCCAGCGCAATACGCAAGATATTCCCATATCATATGATCTGCCGGATAAGCATCCAGGCTATACATCCCCATACTGGCTGCAACCAGTGGTACATTATCAACAACGGCAGAAAGTACACCAATGAGTGTAATGATAATGCGATTGTCCCCAAGGGTATCGGATAGAATGATAGCAAACCGATGTAGGAACTGCATGGATTCCAGGGCGCCAACGGCCAATAAAATGCCGAGAAAAAAAAGCACGGTGGAAACGTCAATGCGTGATAGCGCCCCTGCAGCCGTGTAGTGTTTCCTTACTGCCTCATCCAAATCAGCATGCAGGATTTCCGAAACAACCCAAAGAACTCCAAGCCCTGCCAGCATACCTACGTAAGGTGGCAGGAAGGTATAGTTTTTAAATACTGGGACGAAAACCAGCACCCCAATACCCATCAGCAACATTAACTTTCCCCCACCGACTTGAATTTTGTCAGTGTCAGTATTTCGGTTTTCTCCCAGGCCTCCTTTCAATGTCAAGCTTAAATATAAAAGCGGCACAAGCATACACATAACACACGGAATGAAAAGTGTCTTCATGATATTGACAGTGGTGATTTGCCCACCAATCCAAAGCATTGTAGTAGTGACATCACCAATGGGTGTCCAGGCGCCCCCCGCATTGGCCGCAATGATAATCATTCCGGCAAAAAAAAGGCGCATCTCTTTATCGGAGATCAATTTTCGGATAAGGGTTACCATCACAATGGCGGTAGTCAGATTGTCGAGTACGGCGGAAAGAAAAAATGTAATCCAGCATACAATCCACAATAGGGTTTTGGGATTTCTGGTTCTTATTTTTTCGGTGATAATCGTAAATCCCTGATGGGCATCTATCAGTTCAACAATTGTCATTGCGCCTAGCAGAAAAAATAAAATCTCGGCGATTTTCCCCAGGTGATTTGACAACTCGGAAATCACAAATGAATGAAACCGTTCTTCACCACTCCATGCGGACAGTTTATCCGCCCACTGAATTTCCAGTATATCGAAATATTCATTCCATTGTAAACTTGATAGCAGCGCTTCCGGTGGGGAAGACAGGATAAAAAGTACCCAGCAAATTACGCCTGTTAAAAGGGCAGTAGCGGTTTTGTTAATCTTAATGGTTTGTTCCAGCGCAATCGCCACATACCCCAGGACAAAAACAACAATTATCCAAGTTTCCATACTTTGTTCCTGGCCGGGTTTGCATTTCCTACCTGCAATTTTACTGTTTCTCTTTGAATTAACGGGCGATTCGCTAAACATCAATCACATTTTTCCATCGCAAAGCGGAAAAACAAACAATATTCGCTTAAACCAGGCCAGGTATGGATTTTTAGTAAACTTTAAAGGCGATAAACCGTTTAGAACGTGGAGAGAACATGCACGGCCGACACTTTTTTACCGCATAATTCTCCATAATGGATAAATTTTTATATTTTTACCACCATGAAGACCATCAGGGAACATGCGCTCACTAAAGCTTTTACGCTTATTACGTGCGTGGTATTCCTGAACATGAGCTTCTTTCTGGCTGAAGTTTCTATGCTGAAGTACAGCAAAAAAGAGCTCATAGAAATCGCAAAACTTATCCTTAACACGGGTTTTGAGGAAGAACGTGATGGGGCTACCTCCGGGGCCGATTCGATGGCCAAGGTTGACCTTACAGCGCACCACCAGCAATTGAGTAACCAGTTATTCTCCCTGACTTCCATCGAGACGAACCGAATATT
>JAYSOP010000740.1:0-1964 GCA_043722905.1 Chryseolinea sp. | reverse complement strand
TTTCATAAAAGGATAAGCTAATGCGTTTACCCCCGGTTACGGTCATTTGTTTATGTTATAATCAGGAGCGGTTTGTAAGGGAATCGATTCTCTCAGTGCTAAATCAAAACTATCCGAATATTCAACTGGTTGTCATCGATGATGCCAGTCTGGATAACAGTGTGGGTGTCATCACGGAGATTCTCGAAGAATATCCGCAGATCAGATTTATCCCCCTTCAGGCAAATTCAGGTAGTTGCCGCGCGTTCAATCATGGGTTATCGTTTGCCTATGGTGAATACATTATTGATCTCGCTGCCGACGACATACTTTTACCTGACAGAATATATAAAGGTGTTCTGGCTTTAACAAAGGCCGGTGATACCTTTGGCATTAACTTTACGGATGCTGACTGGATACAGGAGGATGGCTCGCCTGTGTTCCGTCATTCTCAGCGATTTCCCCACCATACAATTCCGGAAGGAAACATCTACAGGTTTCTGATAGAACGGTTTTTTATTTGTTCTCCAACGATGATGTTCAGGCGCAAGGTCATGGATTCCCTGGGAGGCTACGATGAAAGGCTCGCCTACGAGGATTTTGATTTTTGGATCCGGTCTTCCCGGAATTATGACTACTGCTATTCGCCCGAAGTACTCGTCAAAAAAAGGATCGTTAAAAATTCCATGTCGGCGAGACAATTCACTTTCTTGAGCCCGCAATTAACATCCACTTTTCTGGTTTGTGAAAAAATTATGATTCTCAATAAAAACAGGGAGGAACAAAAATCACTTGGCAAAAGAATCCGGTATGAAATGGGCGTGTGCCTGCGGTTTCTAAATTTTCCATTGATGCTGCGGTATGCGGGCCTGTTCCTGAGGAACAGGTCGAGAAAATATAGGAAGCCTTAGCGGCGTAACGTCCCCTCCTTGAAAATGAGGGGAGAAGGTTTTCGCCCTGCGCTATTTCCTGTTGTCCTTTCCGGTAACCATGCCAAGATAATTCTCGTATCGGCTCAAGGCGATTTCGCCTCTTTCAACGGCTTCAATTATGGCACATTTGGGTTCGTTAAAATGAACGCAACGCGACCCATATTTGCAATGAAGTCGACGATTTCTCATTTCAGGAAAGTAATCTGATAACTCCTGCTCATTCATATCCACCAATCCCCACTCTTTTATTCCTGGGGTATCAATGACGAAAGTGTCTTCCGAAATCTGAAACATTTCCGCAAAGGTGGTGGTGTGGGTTCCTTTTTCAGAAGATTCAGATATTACCCCGATTTTTTGATTGATCTGCGGATGAAGTTTATTCAGCAAGGTGGATTTTCCTACTCCTGAATGGCCGGCAAATAAGGTAGTTTTACCCCGTAACAAGGTCAGCAGTTGTTGGTGATCATTAGACAGGGCAGAAATGGAAATACTGTACACACCAATCTTTTCGTAAAGTTGGATAATTCGATCCTGAATCTCCAGGCCTTCTTGGTCAAGCATATCCTGTTTATTAAAAACCAGTGTCTGAGGAATGCGAAAGGATTCTGCGGAAACCAGGAACCGATCAATAAAACCTAAAGATGTTTTCGGGAAGGCGAGCGTTACTAAAAGGCAAGCCTGGTCCACATTCGCGGCAAGAACGTGCGAATGCCCGGTTTTTTTGACAGATTGTCTTAAGATATGGTTTGCACGCGGAAGGATTTCTGTGATAGAGCCAATTTCATTGCTCGTTTCAAATACAACGCGATCTCCAACGGCTACTGGATTTGACTCCTTTATACCCTCCAGACGGATTTTACCCCTTACCCTGCACACATATCGCTGGTCATTTGCAGAAAGAACGTCGTAGAAAGAACCTGTTGATCGGAGCACTATGCCCTCCATAAAAGTTGTTTTGTCAAAAGTCAGACCGCAGAATAATTATTGAATCTAAAACAAAGATCATACTTTAGTTTTCAAAACTGTCCTGCAATAATTCATGATTTTTTCAGT
>JAYSOP010000739.1:0-3937 GCA_043722905.1 Chryseolinea sp. | reverse complement strand
GTATGTGACATATCGGCCTGAAAGCCGATATTGGGTCGGCCAACAGCTTCCAGTGTCTGTACCATCGTTTTCCAGCTATGCATTCCTCCCCAGCAAATCTCACCTTCCGCGGCCAGTTTCTCATTGTAATCCGCAGCTACATCGCAGGCTTCGCGAAAAGTATCAGCAATGAGTTTTGAATTACCGGCAGGGTCCAAGGCCCACTTTTGCGGGGAGCTCGCGGAATCGATTCTGACAACACCGTGGGGCCGGACGCCAAGCTTGCGTAAGACCTTTCCGATGTGACAGGCTTTGCGCACCATATCAACAAAAAGTTTGCGCTCTTCTTTGGTGCCCATAGCGGGCCCACCCCAGATCGGAGCTACCAGACTTCCAATCTTCAGATTGTGTGCAGAGACCTTATCCGCCAGTTTTTTAATTTCATCATCACTCATATTGATGTTGATGTGCGGATCCAGAAGCCCGAGGTCAACGCCATCGAATTTAACGCCGCCGACGTTAGCCGATGCTGTCATCTTCAGCATTGTATCAAAATCAATGGGGGGTTCGGAATCCGGTCCTTTACCCACGATACCTGGCCATGTTGCATTGTGCAGTTTAGGAAAGTTGTTCTCTGGCATATGAGGTAATTTAAAGTTTGAAGTTTGAAGTTTGAAATTCTAACGCTACAGTTTCAGGTCAGGGTTATCGGGGCCAAAATGTTTCAGCATCACGATGGGATCGGACTTGGATAAATTCACAATCACAACGCCATCGATTGCAGCCTTCTCACTGATAAAGAATTCATCATGGGTTAACTGACCGTAGCGGATTAATGAAGGTGTTTCAATATCCCATACACCCATTTTACCATGGCCCTGCATCATGATCATGCCATACGCGGCGCTGTCTTTAATAGTAACGGTAGCGCCAGGCGCCACAGTAAGTTCCTTTGCACTGAAGTCATGTGATTTGTAACATACCCATGTTTCAGCGTATCCCGTTTCTTTCATTTTGGATTCTGGCCTGACAGGCTTCGGTTGCATGAACCGGTTCTCCATCATTTTAGGATCTACATTTAAATCCCAATCAATTACTTCCAGTAGCAGGTCAAAATCGCCAATGCGGTCTTTCGGGGTTCCGTTCCAAAGCAATTCTTCCGGAACGATGGCTTCATTTACCAGCGACTGGTACATGGCGAAAACATCCGAGGCTTTTTGTGGCTCATAAGTACACATGCTTCCCGGAGCGTGCAGTAAACCCGGAGGTACATCCCATCCGGTGCCTGGCTCCAGCCGATAGGCAGAAGAATAGTTTGTGATCTTGTTATCGCCTTTGGTAAAATTAACGAGGCACTCCCTGATCTGCGCTTTTGTGGTTCCGGGAGCAATGCCGAAAAATGTATACGGGAAATCTCCCCCATGATTATTGACTTGTGGGGGGAAATAATACGCCTCCGGTTTGCCTAGCTGACCAATCATTTTTGCGTACTTATCATTGTGGTGAACATGATGGGGCAGGGGGCCCATGTTATCGAAAAATTTCGAATACATCGGCCAACTGCTATATTTTTTCCAAAGGCGATCGCCGATGAGTGCCCCCTTCAAGTGGTCCACGGCATCCTTTAATAACACTTGCTCCTCTTTAGTACCCTGCTTAAAAACGACGGCGCTTAACCCTTCGTTCTCCCCGGTTAAAGGTCCATTCTTAGCCGGGGTTGTCGAAGAAAACCATCGTTCGTCAATGCCCCCGCGTACGCCACCCAACACGTAATAGTCATCGGGGTGAAGTTTAATTCTCCTTCCCGGAACACAAAATGAACGCGGTACCCAGTTGGGAGCGAGCCTGAGTATGCCTTTTCCCTGGTCTAATGCATTTTCAGCGGAGCTTGATTTGGAAGTCGTTGCCATTAATATTGAAGTTTTTTTAATAATTCATTTATTTTGATCTGATCATCGTGAATTTCAAGTTCAAGATCATAGCTTCTTTTTGCGCCAGGTTCAAGGATCAATAGCTGATTCTGTTGCCTGGCTTTTATCTGGCCCTCCGGCGGATTGGTTCCGGGTTCCAAACCTGTAACGTATTCTCCCTTACCCCAGTGCTGCCAGTTGGTAAGCCAGGGCAACTGAGTCTTCTGAAACTGCAACGTCATGGCTATGCCTAAATTTTTGTTATACAAGCCACACAGGCATCGCCCCTGATTATCCGCAGCAGCATCAATAAAAGCGACTTCCTCACCCGTGCCGCTGTGGTCGTCAAGTGGTGGCGGGCATTGTCGGAAATTGCTTCCTTCCCTGAAAATCCTGGGTTCCCTTGCGGAAGAATTCCACTCCCCTTTCCAGAGAATATCAGTCCCCTCGTCCACCAAAGGCCATCCAAAGTTGAAGTGATACAAAAGCATATGCGGCGTTGTCGTATTCCCAACGTTGATAACTTCATCATGGATACGAATGGATGCTTTTCCAAGGGTTCCCGATAGGGTTCTCCTCAGCTCGAGACTTGGTCCGAAAATCTTAGTCTCCTTTATTGTGCCGGTAATGCTCATTTCCATCCTGCCATGAACAGGGTCTGGTTGGATAATGGATTCAATTTCTGCGACTCTGTTACTGATCATCCCGTGTAATCCCCGTTCACCGTGGGCATCCGCTTCAGGCGGGCCAACATAAGATAGCCCACACGTTGCAAGCAGTCCTCCTCCAAATGTCCTCAACCAGTCAGCTCCTCGATGAGAAAACGGCTCCGGGGAGGTTATTCCGAGATGACTGATCCAGGTAAGACTATGGGCATTGTAAAAAGCTTCTGCAATATCCATCGCCCTGTCGATAACAATTTTATAGCGCAACCCTGTGCCGGTATTGACCCAGGCAATCCGGGTTCCTCTGCCCGCGCCATTGTCCAGCACAGCCGTTTCTATACCGCCCAACTGTGCAGGATTTGATATTTTGTTATGCCAGGATTGGTGCTTCAATTAATTCTTTTTAAACATGATGAAACATGCTACCGGAACACTATAATTTTTTCAACAGAATGTTTTTGTACTCCACCGTCATGGGCGGACCCACGTGAACCTGAACACCGAGAAGGCCTGTATTTTTTCGGTTCACCTCATCATTGTCCGTTACGTCACTCATCAGCACACCATTGATAAAATGCTGCAAACGGTTTCCCTTCACCAGGATGCGACAGGTATTCCAGTCCTTATTTTTGATTATTGTTTTCAAAGAGTCGGCACTTCCGAGGGAGCCCGTTACTTCCCTTTTTAACCAGGCATTATTTTTCACGGTAGACTTAAATGATTCAGGATTGGTGGCATTGTCCTGGGTATTGACGATTACCTTTTCACCCCGATAAGCCAATGTCGTACGTCCGCGTTCTTCATAGTTCTGGCCTGTGTAATTATTCCGGCCATCAATATCCGCCTGATATCCCCGTAAAGCATGAGCCACGCCAGTTACTTCTTCACTGCGATAATTTATGCCACTGTTGCCGGCTTCAGCAATACGAAAATCCGCTTTCATCTCAAAATCTTCTGTCGTTCCTCCCCGCCAGATTATAAAAGTGTTGGCTTTGAGAAGGGTTTTCGGGGTCACTTCACCAATCAAATTTCCATTCTCTACCCGCCAATAGGTTGTATCGCCCTCCCAGCCATCCAGCGTTTTTCCATCAAAGATCTGAACAAATCCATCGCCCTGGCTATGCGCACTATCGGCTTCTTCGGTTTTCGTTTCAGCGACGCTTTCGTTGGATGTTTTACATCCTCCTGCGAAAACCAGCACGAGTCCAAAAGTAAAAAGTAAAAAAAGATTTATTCTATAAGAAGATTTCATTGCAGTTCGATTTGTCAGGGTTATTATTGATTTTTATACATCTCATGATCTTTATTTCCACCTGCCATTAAATAGGCGATGAGGTCTTTCACTTCATCTTCATTCAATCTGTTTATCAATCCAGGATACAT
>JAYSOP010000738.1:0-6061 GCA_043722905.1 Chryseolinea sp. | reverse complement strand
ATTCGCGGTCTTCCTCTGTCGTTGATATGTTCTTACAGAAACGCCTATCAATTCAGCAGTATCTTTTTGCTGCAGGCCAAGTTTTTTTGAAATAAAGATAACATGCCTTTTCTTCAGCGGTCGCTGCCGTATTGCACGCCACAAGCCCTGCTTTGAATCAACTTCCCCCAAGCCAGCTTCTCCCAAGTGTTCCAGAAATTTCATCATAAAATATCTACGTCATTTGACGCATTAAATTACGACATTATGTAAAATTTCCACCTAAATGAACCTAAAAACTTTTGTTGCCTATTAAGGGATGTTTAGAGTCGAGCAACAAACTAGCAACAAAAAAGACCGAAATAACCCGAAAGATCACAAAAGCAATCCTTCCTGTTATTTTCTAACGTATTGACTATTAAACTGTTGATTGGATTTTGTTCGGGTTGTTTAGGTATCTCACTTCCCGATACAAAACTTCGAAAAAATATTATCCAGCAAATCATCTGTCGTTATCGTCCCGGTTATCTCTCCTAAATAATGCAACGACTGACGGATATCCATCGCTAAAAAATCTCCGGTTACACCTTCCGTCATACCATTCAACACCCGTTGAAGCGCGTCAAAGGTTTGCTGGAGATTGACGTAGTGCCGAAGATTAGTGACCAGGACGTCTCCCGATTTTACTTTACCGACATGAAAGTGTGCGAGGATACGTTCTTTCAGAGCCTCTATATTGGTTTTGTTAGATGCTGAAATGAAAATGAAATCTCGGTCCGACAGATTTGCTACGAGCACACTATCTGCCTTGTCGATCTTGTTGCCGACTTTGATAAAAGGGATACCTAAACTGCGGAGGTGAGATTCTTCCTGGTCGATTTCCTTTAACGAAGTTTGCGTCAGATCGAAGAGGTAAATGATAAGCGATGCCTTTCGCATTCTGTCACGCGTTCGTTCAACGCCCATGGCTTCGATGATGTCTTCGGTTTCACGGAGTCCGGCGGTATCGATGAAGCGAAAATTAATTCCACCCAATACCATTTCATCTTCAATTACATCACGGGTGGTGCCGGGAATTTCCGAAACGATGGCGCGCTCTTCATTTAGTAAAATATTCAACAGGGTGGATTTCCCCGCATTCGGTTTTCCGGCAATTACCGTGGGTACTCCGTTCTTGATCACATTACCCTGATCAAAAGAATCGATCAGGGACTTTAGATAGGATTGGATTTTCAGAATGAGTTTTCGCAAATCATCGCGTTCAGCAAATTCAACATCCTCCTCTCCGAAATCCAGTTCGAGTTCAATGAGGGAGGCAAAATGAATCAGTTCCTCGCGAAGGTGATCGATCTCTTTGCTGAAGCCCCCTCGCATTTGGTTTAATGCGGCCTGCCGCGCATTGTCGGTTTCGGCGTTGATCAGATCGGCAACCGCTTCTGCCTGGGCGAGGTCAAATCGCCCGTGAAGAAAAGCGCGTTTTGTAAACTCTCCCGGTTCAGCCAGGCGTGCACCATGTTTGACTAAAACTTTGATGATCTCTTTGATGATCACTGGCGATCCATGGCAGGATATTTCTACACTGTTTTCTTTTGTAAATGAGTGCGGTGCTTTGAAGATCGAAACCAGCACTTCATCAATGATGCGTCCTGAATCTTCAAGCAATCCAAAATGTATGGTATGAGAGGGCTGTTCTACTAAGTTCTTTCCCTTGAATACCTTTTGCACCAGGGAGATCGAATCCACCCCGGAAAGCCGGATTACGGCAATAGCAGAAATCCCCTGAGCAGTAGCCAGGGCGATGATCGTTTCTTCAAATACATCAGACACAGGGGCAAATATAAAATTTCCCTTTACGGGATTCTTAGAGATGGATAGTTAATTAACTTATTGCTACAGAAAGATGACGGTTTCATCGGGTGGGGCCATTCAGACCATTGGAAACCTTCAACCCCAAATCCCGACGGGATGAACATTCGAGTGCTCGAACTGCAGCGTCCCTGAGACAGGAGACACTGCGGAGACGGGGAAGATGCGCAAGAAGAAGGGGATGTGATTGGATGAAGAGTGCTTTGGACTGGATGAAGGTTTTATTGAGTGGGCCACTCAGAACCATTGGAAACCTTCAACCCCAAATCCCGACGGGATGAACATTCGAGTGCTCGAACCGCGGCGTCCCTGAGACAGGAGACACTGCGGGGACGGGCGCGGGATCTTTTGTTCCGCGCAACCCTTTGGATGAGCCTCCATCCGGGTGACGGCCTCATTGGGTGGGGCCATTCATACCAATGCCCAGTGACTATTGACTAATGCCCGATGCCTAATGCCCGATGCCTACCCTCACGCCTTCACAATCAGCACCGGTATCTTCACCCTGTGCCGTACCGTATCAACCGTGGCGCCAAATATAAGGTCCTTGAATAGCTGATGACCATGCGCTCCCATCACCAGTAAATCCGCCTGGAAAGCCGTGACCATTTCAGGTAATCGCCTTCGCGGATTGCCGAAACCTACTTTTATTTCTACCGAGAATCCCATGTCGGTAAGCTGACGCGCGTAGTTTTCAAGCGCTGCTGAATCTTTCGCAGACTCCTGATCCTCGATCTCACTTCCATACACCATCGCCCCAGCGGTCTCAACGACGTGAAGCAATATGTAGCGGGCGCCCATGCCACCCTGCGCCAGCGCGCTCTGAATGGTCAGGTTATCCATCTTGCTGAAATCAATCGCGATGGCTATGCGGTTATAAATAAGTTTTTTTGACACATCAAGAATAACGGCTTCTCCGTGAGGTACCCGCGCTTCCTTCTCCGCGGCAAGCCTTTCGACATATGGCTTCAGCGTAATATAAATGAGCAAGGACGCTGCCCCCGCGCAAAGTGGCACCACCGTAAACCAGATGATCCAGGCGTTGTCACCTGCATTCACCAGCCAGTCCGTGATCTCCTGAAAGACCAGTTTGACATTCAGCGAAACAATGATGGCGGCAATAACCCACGCTGAAATTTTCATCCACGGTTTTATCACAAATATTCCCATCGTTTTTTTATCACTTGTAAAATGGATCAGCGGGATGACAGCGAAGCCCAGTTGGAGGCTTAATATTACCTGACTAAATACGAGCAGTTCCCCCGTTTGGGATTCGCCGTAAATCAGAATGACAATGTACGCCGGGATAATGGCAATCAACCGGGTAATTAATCGTCTTAACCATGGGGCTATACGCAGGTTCAGATAACCCTCCATCACAATTTGTCCTGCCAGTGTTCCTGTAATGGTTGAACTTTGACCCGCCGCCACCAGGGCTATACCAAATAAGATGGAGGCCCAATGAGTGCCAAGCAATGGAGTCAGAAATTTGTAGGCTTCCTGAATGTCCTGGACTTCGAACATCCCGGCCTCATAGAAGGTGGATGCTGCCAGGATGAGTATGGCCGCATTCACGAAAAAAGCGGCGTTCAAAGCAATGGCTGAGTCAATAAAATTATATTTAATAGCAGACCAGACACCTTTTTCAGTATGATCAATTCTCCGCGTTTGCACCAGCGAGGAATGCAGGTATAGATTGTGTGGCATCACCGTTGCGCCAATGATACCGATGGCAATATACAAGGCTGTTTCATCGGGAAGGGAAGGAATAAATCCCACGGCCAGGTCCCCCATGTCAGGTTTGGCAAGGATCATTTCAACAATAAAGGCACCGCCAATGATCGCTACCAGAACAATAATAAACATTTCTATTTTGCGCATGCCGTAGCTCTGCAGTAACAGCAACAGAAGCGTATCCAGCACCGTCAGGCTTACCCCCCAGATCAGCGGCAGTCCGAAAAGTAATTGTAAACCAATTGCCATTCCCAGCACTTCCGCGAGGTCACAGGCCGCGATGGCGATTTCCGCGAGGATCCATAGAATAAAATTAACGGGTCGGCTATACGTTTTACGGGAGGCCTGTGCCAGGTCAAGCTGGCGCACGATACCCAGCCTGGCACTCAGACTTTGCAGCAAAAGCGCCATAATGTTAGACATCAATAAAACCCAGATCAGGGTATAGCCAAACTTGCTTCCACCGGCAATGTCTGTTGCCCAGTTTCCCGGATCCATATACCCTACGCTTACCAGGTAAGCTGGCCCCATGAAAGCCAAAAGCTTCCGCCAGCCTTTTCGGTTGCTTACATCAATGGACCTGTTGACTTCACTTAAAGATCTGCGTTGCAATGATTTTTCAAGCTCCATAGGCTCTTATCAGTATCTTTTATTGAAGGGTGTAACGCAATCCGGCAAAACCTTTTATCCCTTGCACAGGCGCGTAGTTATAACTGGTGTCAAAAGTATAGCCATCGGGATTATTCACTGTTACATTTTTGTTAAACGGGTCAAAGGGCCTCAGCAAGGGATCGGCAGGTATAAAATTTAGAATATTTTTTACCCCTGCATAGAACTCCAGCCCATTAGTAAAGGCTTTCGTTACCTGGATGTTCATGATGGTAAACCAGGGTGACTGGGCGGGTCTGAAATCATTTGGAACAACCGGCAAGTACATCGGACCATTCAGCCTCCCCGTTAGGTCGAAACTTAATCCTAACCGGTCAACGAAATAACTGATCGAGTAGGTTCCGGAAACCTTGGGTGCAAATAGCTGTGGGATTTTTACTTCCTCGTCGGCGCTTTTTTCTTTCTGGTAAACATCCATTAGCGTTATGCCCGTAATAATTTTCAGGGTATTGGCAAACGCAACGTCTGCATTGATGGTTATGCCTTTTGAAATCGCGTGTCCATCCAGATTGTCATAAATAATAAATGAGGGGTCTGTAATAAAATCGCCGACAATTTTATTGGTGAAATAAGTGTAAAAAACGCTTGCATCGAATCCGATGAAGCCGTGCTCGTGACTTACCGTGGTCGCATAATTCAGGTTCACATTCCAGGATTCTTCAGGCTTCAACTCATTTTCAATAATTACCTGCCGGGATCCCGTGAGGGCGGAATGATCTTCTGTAAAAAGATTGACTACCCGGAAACCATTTCCGGTACTAAGCCGAAAGGTGTTATTCTTATCCGGCGAATATTTGAAACTGACCCGAGGTGAAATAATATTTCCGTGTTGGTTATGATGGTCGTAGCGAATTCCTGTCAGCACCGTTAACCGGTCCGTGAACTTAAACTCGTCCTGCGCAAAAATTCCTGGAAGGAAAGTTTTCATAGGTTGATTGATGCCGCCGGCTTCCGATGCGCCTGTTCCCGGAGTATTATCATCATAGTAAACGTATCGGAAAGGAATCCCAAATAACAAATCGTGGCGACCGGCTTTCTTATCCCAACGCAGTTGACTGAAAGCCACGAGCTGGTCGGCCATGTACGGGTTCGTCCCATAATAAGAATCCTGCAGGTGGTAATTAAAAGAGTAATCGAAAAAGATATTCTGAGTTTTAGAAGGTAACTGGTATTTGCCGATGAGCTCCACCCGGCTGGTAAAGATCGACTCTCCGTAAACCTCGCCGCTTCCACGATCTTGTTGTGTCCATCCCAGCTCACCACCCCAGCGATCCTCGTACACATATCGAAAGGCTATTGAAGCGGACCGATTTTCTTTCCGCTGAAAATCCCACTTATTAAAAAGGGAAATGCGTTGTTGTTGGGTAACATCCGTGAAGTTGTCTTCATTGACGTCAAGTGTATTGCTGAAATTAAAATAGTTGAGACCTAGTAATGCGCTGGCATTTTTTAATTTCCAGCGGGTAGATAAATCGACGTTGTATTCCTGCAGGGAGGTAACGGAAATATCCGTTTTCAAAGCAGGGGAAGTCAGGGGGTCCTGGGTAATGATATTGATCAAACCACCAACGGCTTCAGAACCATAAAGCGTGGAGGCGGGTCCTTTGACTATTTCAATACGTTTCACCAGACTGTTGGGGATTCCGGCCAGGCCATAAACCGTCGAGAGACTGCTAACGATGGGCATGCCATCCAAAAGCACCATGGTGTAGGGGCCTTCCATACCGTTGATGTGGATGTCGCCGGTATTGCACACGTTGCAATTCAGCTGCGGCTGAACGCCATTGATCATCGAGAGCGACTCAAAAATATT
>JAYSOP010000737.1:0-19089 GCA_043722905.1 Chryseolinea sp. | reverse complement strand
GGGAAAAGCTCACCTTATTCAAGGATACGGAACTGGTAATTTATTGTAAAGATCATGTCTCGATTGATGACGCTATTCAGAAAACAGAACTACAGGCACTAAACTGGGGTTACGGAGAAAAATCCACCATCAGAATTATTAAAGAAAACTCGCATTATCTTGTTTCGTCAAATCAGCAACAATTCGCGTTAAAAATTCCATTCGCCGATCAGGCTTCCATTGAGAACTGCTTTCATTGTATCACTGTGCTTATTCACTTTGGTTTTAAGCCCTACGACATCCAGCACCGCATCTTGTCATTGAAGGCAATACCTATGCGGCTGGAGCTAAAGGAAGGAATTAACCGGTGTCAGATTATTGACGACACTTACAATAATGACCTCGCAGGACTTCAGGTCAGTCTTGATTTTCTAGCCAATCAAAGACAGAGAAGCAGAAAAAGGATCATACTCTCCGACATTCATGAATCAGGCCTTTCCGATACAGCGCTCGCTAAAAAGATTTCAGCACTGATTTCGGCTTCCCACACCAATCAGTTCATTGGCATAGGGCCCGTCTTGTCCTCATTTCAAAATGATTTTCCTCCTGGTTCTGTTTTTTACCGATCCACAGAAGAATTTCTCAAAGAATTTAATTTGAGCTCTATTCAGGATGAGATCGTGTTGATCAAAGGTGCTCGCGTTTTTGCTTTTGAAAAAATAGTGACGCAATTACAACAAAAAGCCCATGGCACAGTCATGGAGATTGACCTGGGCGCGCTGGTGTATAACTTAAACTTTTTTAAAGCTTGCTTGCAACCGTCAACCAAAATCATGGCCATGGTTAAAGCTTTTGCGTACGGTAGCGGAAGTAAAGAAATTGCCAATGTGTTGCAATATCATAAAATCAATTACCTCGGGGTCGCGTACGCAGATGAAGGAATCGAATTGAGGAGAAACAATATTACCCTGCCAATTATGGTAATGAATCCTTCAGAAGAAAGTTTCGCAACCTTGCTTAAACATGATCTGGAGCCCGAGGTGTATAATTTCAAGATTCTCCTCAGTCTGCTGGATTTTATCCAGGGCCAATCGTGCAAAATTCACATCAAGATTGATACCGGAATGCATCGGCTGGGATTTGAAGAAGACCAAATGGATACACTGATAGACCTTCTCCGGAAACATCCCAACCTCAAAGTAGCATCAATCTTTACACACCTTGCTGGTGCGGATGAACCTCAGCACGATAATTTTTCAAGGGAACAGGCTGCTCGTTTTAAAAAGATAGCTGACCGTATTTCCGGCATGCTCCCTGACAAACCCCTGTATCACGTTTTGAACTCGCCGGGGATATTACGTTTACCTGAGTTTCAATTTGACATGGTGCGGTTAGGCATAGGGTTGTATGGTATCGACCCCACTGAAAATACTTCCCTTCTGCTCAAACCAGTGGCCACACTTAAAACAATCATTTCACAAATCAAAAATATTGATGCTGGCGAAAGTATTGGCTATGGAAGAAGGGGGAGGGCCGAAAGTCCAATGACCATCGCTACCATTGCCATTGGTTACGCGGATGGTTTTAGCCGCGCGTTTAGCAATGGCAAAGGAAAAGTATTCCTGAATGGGGCGGTTGCCAGCGTCATCGGAAACGTCTGCATGGACATGAGTATGATTGATATTACCGGAATCCCCGCCGACGAGGGAGATGACGTAATAATTTTCGGAAAACAATTGCCAATACAACAATTGGCAAAGAGCATTCACACAATTCCTTACGAGATCCTGACCAGTACCAGCGAAAGAGTGAAAAGAATTTTTGTCGCTGAAAGCATCTGAGGCTATCCGCATCCCAGGTTTTTTTTAAAATTAATATTCGGCAATCCACCGAAATCATGATCTTCTCCTTTTTGTTTTGACTGGTTTGCCTGGCCTGATTTCACATCTGTTGCCGTGCGTTTAACACCCGTTTTGAGGTTTTTAGATTTTTTCTTTCCCATAGCCGTTCCGCGTAAAACAAAAACACAATACTGAGATAAATCATTGCTTGTCAATGGAAGCCCCATATCTTTGTTGTTTAAAATTAATCTAAATAAGCAAATGGCAGAACCCCTTAAGAATGTCTCCGAAATGAAGCCAGGTGACATTGCCATAATTGCGGGTTTTACCGACGAATATCTGTCTTTCAAACTTATGGAGATGGGTTGCCTGCCCGGAGTTCCAGTTAGGTTTAATTTTACGGCCCCGTTTGGAGATCCCGTGTGCATAAGTGTGTCAGGTTACGAGTTATCCCTCAGATTAGAGGAGGCTGCAACCATCTCAATCTTAAGTTAATGGCTAATCCCAAGCGGCAAAAAGTTGCATTAGTCGGTAATCCGAATTCTGGAAAATCCTCACTCTTCAATCAACTGACGGGACTCAACCAAAAGATCGGCAATTTCCCTGGGGTTACGGTCGAAAAAAGGTTAGGCCTGGCCTCCCTTCCAGATGGCTCTGCAGTTGAATTCATGGACTTGCCAGGAATTTACAGTATTTATCCCCGAAGTCTGGATGAACAGATTGTTGCGGAGATACTCCTGAATCATCATTCACCCACAACACCGGACAAAATTATAGTTATTGCTGACGCCACAAACCTGAAACGAGGACTACTGCTTCTTTCCCAGATCATTGATCTGGGATTACCTACCATCTTCGCACTCAACATGATGGATTTGGTGGCTAAAGCAGGAATTACTTACGACTTGAAGGCATTGTCCCTGAGTTTGGGTGTGCCAGTGGTGCCTATCAACGCCAGGATGGGTATTGGTTTGGCGGAACTAAAAAAAGTCATCTTACAACCAGGTCTGAGCCCTGAAAAACAGATCTTTCATATTTGGGATGAAGCTAAAGCACCTATAAAAGAATTGCGGAATAGTCTAAAGGTTGATAACGATTATGAGGCATACCAGTTTTTAGAACAACCTAAGTCACTCACCTTTCTTTCCAAGGAAGAACAAAAAATTGTGAACGATGTCAGGCAAAAACACAATTTTTTTCCTGGAAAATTTCAGGGCGCTGAAACCATTCAGCGCTACGGATTTATTCAGGACCTCTTGAATGAAGTTACGCTCAAGCAAACCGATTTTTCCTGGAAAAATTACTCCCGAAAGATTGACAAAATCCTCACCCATAAATTCTGGGGATATGCACTGTTCTTTGCCTTATTGTTTTTGATATTCCAGGCCATTTTCGCATGGGCAACTGTGCCTATGGATATGATCGATCTTTTATTTTCTGATCTCAGCCGTCATTTGCATTCCGTTCTTCCGCGAGGACCGCTTACAAGCTTATTGGCGGATGGAATCGTTCCCGGAATTGGTGGTATCATCATCTTCGTTCCGCAAATTGCTATACTATTTGCTTTCATTTCCGTACTGGAGGAAAGCGGATACATGGCGCGGGTAGTATTCCTGATGGATAAGTTGATGCGGAGGTTCGGGTTAAATGGAAAGAGTGTAGTTCCGTTAATGTCTGGGGTGGCTTGTGCTATTCCTGCCATCATGGCTACACGCACGATTGATAACTGGAAAGAGCGTACCATCACTATTTTTGTCACCCCGCTGATGAGTTGTTCGGCAAGGCTGCCGGTATTTACCATCCTCATCGCTCTCATTGTCCCGGACCAAAAAGCGTTGGGTTTTTTTAATCTTCAGGGAATAGCCCTTATGGGATTATACCTGCTGGGCTTTTTAGCCGCGCTCGGTTCTGCCTGGGTTATGAATCTAATTATCCGCGTAAAAGAAAGAAGCTACCTGATCATGGAGCTGCCAACTTACCGGCTTCCTAAATGGTCTAACGTGGGATACACGATTGTTGAGAAGACAAAAGCATTTGTGCTGGAAGCAGGGAAAGTCATTATGGCAATTTCCATTATTCTCTGGGTATTGGCGAGTTATGGTCCCGGTGATAAACTATCTAACGCCAGACAAAACGTTTTAGCGGAGTCGGCAAATTTACGACTGACGGACCAGGGATTGGAGGATCGAATTGCTGCCTATAAATTGGAGAATTCATATGCGGGGGTTATCGGAAAAGCAATTGAACCAGCTATCAGGCCATTGGGTTATGATTGGAAGATCGGCATAGCGCTGGTTACTTCATTTGCGGCGCGCGAAGTCTTTGTAGGAACGATGGCCACTATTTATAGTATTGGAAGCGCCTCGGGTGATGAGGATGCTACTATTAAAAGCAGGATGAGAGAAGAAGTCAACCCTGCGACCGGAGGTCCGAGGTTTACACCGGCTGTCGGTTTTTCCCTCCTTGTTTTTTATACTTTTGCCATGCAATGCATGAGCACGATTGCCGTTGTTTACCGGGAGACCAAAGGTTGGAAATGGCCCATACTGCAACTCTTATATATGACGGCACTCGCGTATCTTTCAGCGTTGCTTGTTTATCAGATATTATCATAACCAATGGTCACACCAATAAACCATACGTTGCTTTTGAATTCGTAATTTCTCTCCGGTGGCTTATCTTGTATCTCGATAGTAAAGATGAACAAATCCCACCCCTTGAGCATACATAGTCTGCATTGTTTATTTTGCACGGCTGGGAAAATTTCACAATCCACGTTTTTTCAAATGGTTAATAAATCTCTTCTACTTCTGCTGTTGCCCTTTTTGCTGGCCCGTTGTAATTCTGAAGGTCGATTCCCCAATAAATTTTCTGATCCTGTCCGGTTGAAGATTGCTGATCTCCAGGACCGCCGTCTGGCGGATAGTCTGTATTCTTTTTTTAATCATGAAAATCCATTGTATCGAATGGATGCTGTTCAGGCTTTCGGCTCCCTGCAAAATTCAACTGCAGTGGCTAGAATAGGGGCGCTACTAAGAGAGGATCCGGAAAGTGGTGTACGAAAGTCAGCCGCTTTTGCCTTGGGGCAAACACAAGATCCAAAGTGTGAGCAAATTTTGTTGAGCGCTTTGGTTGAGGAAACTCATCCAGAAGTAATTATTGAAATCCTGGAAGCCTATGGCAAATCCACAAGCCAATGGCAGCTTGATTTCCGGACGCACTTAAATGACTCCAGTAAAACCAGGGGCCTCTCATGGTCACTTTACAGAGCGGGGCTTAGAGGAAAAACAGATACCCTTGCCAATAGGGCGGCCACTATCCTGCTAGATAAAATGTACAGCGAACCTACCAGAAAAGGTGCGACTCATTTTTTTTCCAGAGGTGCTTCGCGCTTCGAAAACGCGGAGAAAGAAATCATTTCCATTTTAAGAAATGACCCTTCTCCGGAAGTGAGGATGGCCGCTGCCACCTCCCTGGCAAAATTGCCTTCCGATTCATCCCTCGCCGCCCTGAAAAGCATTATCAGAAAGGATTTGGATTCACGGGTTGTAACGAATGCTATTCTATCCCTGCGAACATTTCCTTATCACAAAATCAAGCATTATTTGTATGAAGCTTTAGGGCACAAGGATATGAATGCTGGCATTGCAGCCTCCGAGGTTGTCATTCAGACGATCACTGCTGAAGATTGGATTGAGGTGTCTGCCCTGACAAACCACCCGGGGAACTGGAGAATCCAATCCAATCTCTATGAGGCCGCACTAAAGGCTGGTCAAAACAGTGAACTTGCTGAAGAGATCAAAAACGCTTACGGGAAGTCTGATAATCCTTATCATAAAGCTGCGCTGCTGCATTCCTTAAATTCATTTCCGAACGCCTACACATTTGTGGCCAATAAACTCGCCGAAGAAACAACGCAAGTATTACGTTCCACAGCAGCCACTACGTTGGTAGCGATGAATCAACAAGTAACTTTCCCAAAAAAACTACAAAAAACCTTTGCAGAAATTTTCAAAGATCTTTTGCAGACAAAAGATCCGGCTGTGGTTGGTATAATAGCCACAGCGTTGGCCGACTCAACTTTAGGTTACAGAGAACTTTTAAAAGATCCTGCCTTCCTGTATGAAGCCAAAAAGAAATTAAAGTTGCCACAAGACATAGAGGCCCTGCAGCCAATCGAGTCAGCGATTGCACACTTTGAAAATAGGAAAGAATCTGAATTAAAAAACGAATATAACCATCCCATCAACTGGGATCTGGTAAAAACAATTCCTGTAGCACAGTTAGCAACCATTAAAACAACAAAGGGTAACATCATCATCAGGTTATTTGTGGAAGAAGCCCCTGGTTCAGTCGCTAATTTCGTAGCGCTGGCAAAAGAAAATTATTTTGATAATAAGTTTGTCCACAGGTTGGTTCCAAATTTTGTGATACAAACCGGATGCGATAGGGGCGACGGATGGGGAAGTGAGGACTATTCGATCCGTTCAGAATTTTCCGCCCGTCGTTATCAGGGAGGAAGTGTTGGAATGGCCTCGGCGGGAAAAGATACGGAAGGAACGCAATGGTTCATTACACATTCACCTACTCCCCACCTGGATGGCCGGTATTCTTTGTTTGGAGAAGTGCAAGAAGGGATGAAGGTTGTTAATTACCTTCAGGTTGGGGATAAAATTTTGGATGTCGTTATAGAAAATTCGCCAGGTCAATAACTTTGCCGTGATTCGTATTTAAATATTGAATTTTGGTCTCATCATTTCAACAGAATCTTAAGGTCGGAATATTGGGTGGGGGCCAGCTCGGGCGAATGCTTATTCAATCCGGAATTGATTTTAATATACCCTTTGCCGTTCTTGATCCAGATCCTGCGGCGCCGTGTTCAAAACTAGCTGAATTTCATTGCGGACAACTCACCGATTATCAAACAGTGATGAATTT
The DNA here is from genome assembly GCA_043722905.1 of Chryseolinea sp. Lineage (GTDB taxonomy): Bacteria > Bacteroidota > Bacteroidia > Cytophagales > Cyclobacteriaceae > Chryseosolibacter. The sequence continues at coordinate 12,331 of JAYSOP010000737.1, read as the reverse complement.
TGGGTTAGCCTGTGACATTATCACTATTGAGATTGAAAATGTAAATACGACAGCCCTAAAACAACTTGTCTTGAAAGGCAAAAAGGTTTATCCGCAACCTGAAGTAATCGAATTGATCCAGGATAAGCGCACTCAGAAATCCTTCTACAGGGATAACGGTATACCTACTGCAGAATTTTTTCTCACCGAAAATGCAGAGGATGTAAAGAAACATTTCGGTTTTCTTCCTTTCGTGAACAAACTTGGCCGTGAAGGATATGACGGAAGGGGGGTTCAAATCATAAGAACCGCCAACGATCTTCACAAAGGCTTTCATGCGCCAGGCCTTGTAGAGAAACTCATTGATTTTAAAAAAGAGATTTCTGTGATTATCGCACGAAATGCCCGGGGGGAGGTCAAATCTTTTCCTTTGGTGGAAATGGTTTTTCATCCGCAGCAAAATCTTGTTGAATATCTCTTCTCTCCTGCAGAGGTATCTGTTGCCATCGCCCGAAAGGCAGAATCGATCGCACAAAAAATTATTATATCCCTAAATATGGTTGGCATTCTCGCCGTTGAAATGTTTGTTACAAAGGGAGGGGATCTTCTGGTAAATGAGATCGCACCGCGCCCTCACAACAGTGGACACCAAACCATAGAAGCGAACCTGACATCCCAATACAATCAGCACCTCCGTTCTATATTAAACCTGCCTTTAGGGGATACCAGTACGCTTGTGCCCAGTGCCATGGTTAATCTACTTGGCGAGCCTGGTTTTTCCGGTGAGGCGACTTACAAAGGATTTGAAGAAATACTTAAAATGCCCGGGGTTTATGTTCATTTGTATGGAAAACGGTTGACTAAGCCGTTTAGAAAAATGGGCCATGTAACCATTTTGGAGAAAGACATCGCGATGTTGAAAAAGAAAGCGAACTTTGTAAAAGACACCCTCAAAATCATTGCCTGAGAAATTCATTTAAAGGGCCTTCGGAATTCTGTACCCTGATCGAGGGCGCATTTACCGGGCACAACGGAACGGCAAGGCAGTTATTGGCATAATATCAGCTTTAAGATATGGAAAAACCGATGGTAGGCATCATAATGGGCAGCCAAAGTGATTTAAAGATCATGAAAGATGCCGCGGAATTACTCGAAGAATTGGGCATACCCTATGAATTAACTGTAGTATCAGCGCACCGCACTCCCCAGCGTATGGCTGAGTATTCTTCCACGGCACGCAAACGCGGCCTTCGAGTCATTATTGCGGGAGCCGGTGGGGCCGCCCATTTACCCGGAATGGTTGCCTCCATGACATCATTGCCTGTGATTGGCGTACCGGTCAAATCCTCAAATTCTCTGGATGGCTGGGATTCTATCCTGTCCATCCTTCAGATGCCTGCAGGCGTGCCAGTAGCCACTGTAGCATTGGACGGTGCCCGAAACGCAGGTATCCTGGCTGCACAGATTATCGGCTCTTCCGACAAAGAGCTGGCAAAACGCCTTGATAAATTTAAAACTTCGCTTCAAAAGAAAGTTGAATCAGCAGCAAAAACAATGGATTTAAAAGGCTGGAAAGACGCTTTGAAGTAAGTGATTTTCGGATCGATTTTTAATCTTTAATTTAATGGAATAGCAGGTTGACATGAATCCAAAGGAGAAGGGGTGGCTTAAGGAATATATCGAGTTTCGCATAGAAACTTTAAAGGATCTGACCACCGATGCGACGCGTAAGGGATCACACCCCGAGCAGTCACTTTACCGGATTATTCAGCCAACAGGTTTGATGTATGGCCAGTCCATTGCGCCGGCAGGTCACCCTGAACAGGAAAACTGGAGCAACAAGGATAAAATGAAAGTCCTGCTTGCCGAAAGCCTTATCAGCAGCTCACTACTTTTTTATGAGAAGAAGCACGGATCTACCCAGGACATATCTGAAGTCATCGATAAAACCCTTGAGAACATTGGCAATTTTTATAATAACATATTTCCGGAACTGGCCACACCCTCTAAAACGCTGTTTGGCAAGAAGAAAACTCCCCTTGACCTCGCCGAAAAAATTCTTGAGAAACGGATTGAAAAAACCAGTGACTTCGAAGGAAATTTCTGGACGTATTTTTTTCACAACAGCCTCTTGTTTCTTGATGTATTTATTTTCGGCCAGTGGATTCACACAAATGCAGACCGTATCGTCGCTGATTTTTTCAGATATGAAAGAGATGAGTTGAGGTTCTCCGTGGTAAAAGTAATCGCAGCGGCCTCGCACGCCAATAAAGAGGTTGTTTATGAAGAGAAAAAATTGCTTGATTTTTTCCTTCATAGTACTGACCTGTCATCCGAAAAGAGAAAAGAAGCTCTTCGCATTTTTGAAAAAGGGATAGAAATAGATGAGATAAGCCTTCCTTCTGAAAACTCCTGGATCTTGAAAAAGTTTTTCCTTGAAGTTGCCATCCTCACAATCTGGGCTGATAAAAAAGTTGAACAGATTGAAATGGATTTTCTAAAAAGATTTACCATCCATTTGAGTTTTAACGAAGACGATTTGGAAAATAGTCTTATTGCGATTGAGGGATTTGTTTTGGAACACTGGGAGCAACTATCGTATTTACAAAATCGACAGGATTATCAGCAGGTGAGTGAACAATTCATTAAAAGGGTAGCGAAAATAGCAGAGAAGAATAAGCACCGGTTGATGAAAGAACTTAATGATCATCCTGAGATTATTGACCTCTTGCAAAAATCCCGAGCCAATGAACTTAGTGCTGAAGAAAAGGAAGTAGTGCGCACAGCCCTGGTTCATTTTCTTAAAACCATTCCCACATTTATTATTATTTCGTTGCCGCGGAAATTCCTTACACTTCCTGTCTTGCTCAAGATCATTCCAAAAAATCTCTTTTCTGAGGGAAGTACTTCTTAAACTTCTTCCGTCGGTTTAGCCTTTCTGGGAATTAATACAGAGAAGACAATTGACAGGGTAAGGGTTACAATAATGACGGCAAAAGAAAGGTACACGTTCACTTCAATGTGCCAGATGTCCAATAACATTTTGGCGCCAATAAAAAACAAAATAATGGAGAGCCCCTTTTGAAGAAGGTAGAATTTATCGATAATCCCTGCCAGGAGAAAAAACATTGCTCGCAACCCCATAACCGCAAAAATATTGGACGTATAAATCAAGAATGGATTTTGGGTAATGGCAAATGCTGCAGGTATTGAATCGACAGCAAAGATCAGGTCGGTTGTTTCTATCAGTACAATGACCAAAAATAAAGGCGTGAACAAAAGCTTGTTATTTTGCCTGATCACAAAATTACCGCCATGGTCGTCGTTTGACATGGGCAGGTATTTTTTGCAGAATTTTAAAATAGGATTCTTCTCAGGTTCGATCTTTTCATCCCCATCCTCAAAATATATTCTGATGCCCGAATACACGAGGAAAACGCCAAAAATGTAGAGGATCCAGTGAAATTGCTCAATGAGGAATGTACCGACAAAAATGAAAATACCGCGGAACACAATCGCCCCCAGGATACCCCAAAAAAGAACCTTATGGTAATAGGCCTCATTGACCTTAAAATATTTAAGAATCAAAAGGATGACAAAAATATTATCTACCGAAAGTGCGTATTCCGTTAAGTAGGCAGAGAAATACTGAACGGCACCCTCCGTACCACTTTCATCATATAATAGGATAAAAACCCCAAACAGGGTTGAAACGATGACCCAGAAAATAGACTGATAAAGGGCGGTCCTGGTGCTGATTTTATGGGCTTGCTTATGAAACAAACCCAGATCGAGCACGAGAAAAAGAATGATGATAACGGCAAAAATCCCAAATAATATGGTTTCCTCTTTGGGAAGATCGTTGAAGAGCGAAAAAGTAAGAATGTTTAACAATTCGTGCAAAGGGTATTATTACTGGTTTTGAGAAGCCTTTAGCCAGCAAAAATAGGATTTTAGACTTCGCTCAATTTCAAAACTACAAATATATTTTAATCCCTAAAATATACCCAACACGATTTCTTCCGGACGCCTGTTCAGCAAATCAGGCGGAGCAATTTTGACATATTCCCTGAATGAGCAGATTAAGCTCTTGCGTCTTGTAGCCCTGGGGTAATTTCACCATCGGTATTTCCACTTTCAGGCAGTTGGTCTGGCCGCAATTTGTGCACTTAAAGTGAACGTGTTCATGCCGGTGTTTTGCGATGGAACAAGCCTCATTGCAAAGGGCATATTTCAGGGTGCCTTCATCGTCCAGGACCTTATGAATTAAACCCTTATCCAGAAACGTCTTCAAGGTGCGGTATACTGTCACTCTGTCCAATTCATCGGCTATACTATTCTCGATATCATGGTGAGACAGCGCGTAATCTTTCTGAAGAAACTGGTCCAGAATTTCCGACCGGGTTTCGGTTGTCCTCAGCTTAAAGTCTTTTAATAGCCGGTTAGAAATGTGGTTCATTCCTGAAGTTGCAACTGTAAAAGGTTACTGTAAATACCGTTATTTTTTCCAGATAGTTCTATATGCGAACCCATCTCTGCAATGCGCCCATCCTCAATAACAAATATACGATCCACTTTTTTAATTGTGCTGAGCCTATGGGCTATTATAATAGACGTGCGACCTTCCATTAGCTTTTCAAGAGCATCCTGAACCAATACCTCTGAGTGTGCATCCAACGAACTGGTCGCCTCATCCAAAATTAAGATGGAAGGGTCTTTTAAAATAGCCCTGGCTATGGCAATACGCTGACGCTGACCACCTGACAATTTAATCCCTCTCTCCCCAACCACAGTTTCAAATCGTTCTGGGAAACTTTCAATGAACTCAAGGGCGTTAGCCTGCCTTGCCGCTTCCCGGATCTCCTCAAGGCCAGCGCCTGGCTTTCCATACTGTATATTCTCGGCGATAGTCCCTCCAAATAATATGACCTCCTGAGGAACCACGCCAAGGTTCCGTCGATAGGCTGACAGGTTATAATCGTCTATACGAAGCCGGTCGACGCGAACAGAACCATCAGGAAGCGGATAAAACCGCATGAGTAAGTTGATAATGGTAGATTTCCCCGAACCGCTTTTTCCAACAAGCGCAACTTTCTCACCGGCTCGGATAATGAAGCTCAAATCCTTCAGCACCGTATACTCCTTCCTCGAAGGGTAGCAAAATGAGACATGATCAAAATGGATTTCACCCTTTAGTTTGACAAGATTGTTATCGTTGCCCGATAACGATTCATCATCCAGGGTAAGGATTTCCAGTACACGTTCAGATGCCCCCACTGATCGTTGCAGTTGCGTATAGATATCGCCTAGGCCGGCAATGGAAAATCCTATAAACGATGTATAAAAAATAAAGGAGAATAATTCCCCCACCGAGATTTGCTGAGACTGCACAAGACTGGCGCCATACCAGCCTACCGCGACAATGCCACCAAATAATGCAAAAATAACAAAGCTGATAAATAGCCCGCGATACCGGGCCGACTGGATGGCCACATTCACCACTTCGCCAATCGCTTTTGAATAACGGCTTAACTCAAAAGTTTCATTGGTAAAAGCTTTCACCATTGAAATGGAATGCAGTGATTCTTCCACCACGATATTTGCCGCAGCCAACTTATCCTGGGTTTTTTTTGAGAGCTTGCGTATATACTTACCGAAAACCAATGCCGTGATCACCAGTATCGGGAATGTGAGCAGCATAAATCCGGTCAGTGTAGGAGCCAGGTAAAATATAATACCGATGCCCAGCACAAGGGTAATTATTTGTCTCAATAATTCGGCTAGAATAAAACTAAAAGTATCCTGAAGGGTGCCTACGTCTGCTGTTATACGGCTCATTAACTCTCCTACCCGGCGGTTGTCAAAGAAAGTCATGGGAAGCCATATGATTTTCTGGTATATCGCCTGGCGTACATCAGCCATACCCTTTTCACTAACAATCGAAAAAGTATATACTCTGATAAAGGAAAAAATTCCCTGTACAAAAAGAATCAGTAGCAAGGCGAGAGCAACCTGATTGATCGTCGTGAAATATTTTGGCTTTCCGGAAGCAACATCCAGCAACTCTCCGGCCAGACGCGGAAAGGCAAGGAGCATGATACTCGAAAGTGTCAAAGCGACTAGTCCCAACAAAAACAGTCCCTTATAGGGTAACATATACCTGAAAATCCCGGTGAGGTACCGTATGCTGGTTTTATTGATCTTGCGTTTGTCTTCTTCCTTAAGAGGTTCTTTTGTTCGCTTGCCCATACCTTTAATCTACCAGGATCCTCCCTTTAATATAAAATGCCACCGAATCTCCGAACATCATTTTCTGACCGCCTCTGATAGTATAGGAGGTAAGTATGGTCTTATTATCTATTTGCTGGAAATGCAGAGATAATGTTCTGGCACTTTCGTAGAGAATATTTCCATCATCATACAGCGCTTCAATCTTTCTGGGCTTATCAATATTCCCCTGGTAATATACACGCATATACACCACGGGAAGTTTTTTCAGACTTGTAAAAGCTTTTACCGTAAGGTTGCTACCCGGATCAAACAACCCATCGTTTACCAGGTAACTTCCTTTATTAATAGGTTTGTTTATGATATTCAGGCTTCGGAATATATCAAGTTCCTTTAACCAGGCAACCGTATCTGCAGGAGTGTAAGTAATGGAATCGCTATGGCCACTTAAAATAGCCTCTTTAAACAACCCCGCCTGCATGCTGGTTAGCAGTTGTATCTGGCCCGTAACCAAACTATCGATTGGGAAAAAAGCTGATGGTTGCCTCTCCCGTTTACACGATCCGAAAGTCAAGACAAGCGATAACAAAATAAAAGTCCTGAAATTAATTTTTTCAGTTTTCCAATAAAACATTGCCTGTCATTTGTTTGGGAGGTGTCAGACCCATCAGTTTCAGAATGGTAGGAGCCAAATCGCCAAGCTTGCCATCCAATAATTTTCCCCGATAGGTTTTATCAACGAGAATACATGGTACCAGATTCGTAGTGTGAGCGGTGTTGGGCGTTCCATCTTCATTGATCATCATCTCTGCATTGCCATGGTCAGCTATGATGATCGTTGAATATCCGTTTCTTAAAGCGGATTCGGTAACTTTTTGGGCGCAGAAATCAACGGTTTCACAAGCCTTAACGGCAGCGCTAAATACGCCAGTATGGCCAACCATATCAGGGTTAGCAAAGTTAAGACATATAAAGTCAACTTCGTTTTTTTCCAACTCAACAATGATCTTATCTTTTATTTCATGAGCGCTCATTTCCGGTTGCAAGTCATAGGTGGCAACCTTTGGCGAAGGGCAAAGTATTCTCGACTCTCCTTCAAAGGGATCTTCCCTTCCACCGGAGAAGAAAAAAGTAACATGAGGATACTTCTCGGTTTCGGCAATGCGTATTTGTTTTTTGCCCGCATCCGCAACTACTTCCCCCAGCGTTTTCTCCAGATTGTCCTTATCAAAAATAGTTCTGACGCCCTCGAACGATTCATCGTAATTGGTAAGCGTGATATAATACAATTTTAACTTCTTCATCCCGTATTCAGGAAAGTCCTGCTGGGTAAGCACTTCGGTTATCTCCCTTCCCCGGTCAGTCCTGAAATTAAAACACAAAACGACATCACCTTCATCGATCGTCGCATTCGGCTGGTGCTCATCATCCGTAATGACAATCGGCTGAATAAATTCGTCGGTGATTTTATTGTCATAAGATTTCTGAATGGCGGCAAGCGGATCATTTGTTTTTTCGCCCGCCCCATTTACCATCAGGTCATAAGCGAGTTTTACCCGCTCCCATCTTTTGTCGCGGTCCATGGCAAAATACCTGCCGATGATACTGGCTAGTTTGCCCGAATTCTTTTTCAGGTGTTCTATGAGATCTTTTAGGTAACCAAGCCCCCCTTTTGGATCGGTGTCACGACCATCCATAAAAGCATGGATAAAAAGGTTTTTAATTCCATGGTTGTGTGCAATCGAAATCAACCCTTTCAGATGTTCAATATGGGAATGAACTCCACCATCGGACAGCAGCCCAATAAAATGAACATTTTTGCCGGTTTCTAAAGCGTATCGAAATGCTTCTGACAAAACTGCATGGTCATATAATTCTCTCTCCTGAATGGCTTTGTTAATTCGGACCAGATCCTGATAGACAACTCTTCCCGCACCAATATTCATATGGCCCACTTCAGAGTTTCCCATTTGTCCTTCGGGAAGTCCGACGGCAAGACCAGAAGCTTCCAGTTTGCTGTTGGCGTATTTGGCGTATAGTGAATTGATAAAAGGAGTTTTTGCCTGATCAACAGCAGAGACATTTTTATTCTTCGCGATTCCCCACCCATCTAAAATCAACAGCAATACCTTTTTATTCATGATGTTTTTTTTTGCTACGACCGACCTGTTAAAATGCGCCAAAACAGGAATTCAAACAGGCCGATTACAGCTGCTATGGCTATTAATCTTCTGACTTTAAATTCTATTATTTTTCAACCTTTAAAGCTCTATGAGTATAAGGTTAACGCTGTAAAAGCCGCAAATATAGATGATAATACATTTCATTGCATCAATACGGCAGGAACTCCGTCTGAAGCGTCATTAAATTTCTCTATATTTCAATAATGGCATAATTTTAGCCGTTAACCATCACTGTCATGAAGTTGAACAGATCGAAAGCGGTAATAGTTTTTTGTGTGCTAACCTTACGGGTGTTTGCCACTTTTGGGCAGAGCGAAGTAATCTATCAGGTGAAGGAAACCATCAAGGCGGGAAGCGCAAAAGAGTTGTCTAAGTTTTTATTTCAGACTGTCGACGTTACGATTGAGGGGAAAGTGCAATCCTACAGCAAAGCTCAGGCGGAATTTGTATTTCGGGATTTTTTTAAACAGCACCCACCTTCTGAATTCAGCATTATCCACCAGGGCTCATCAAAAGGGGGTCAACCTTTTGCCATTGGTCAGTACAAGAGCTCCGATGAAACTTACCGTGTCTTTATGAAGATCAAGATTGTTAACAACCAACAGCTACTTCATGAGATTTCATTTTCGAAAGAATAGCCCGGATTCGGGGCTTCGCGGCTCTCAATATTGGTTTATTGAGGCCGGAAAAAATAAGTTGGCCAGGCACTTAAATCCCACATTACACCTCCTATTTTTGCGCGGTGAAGCCACCTTATATTACGAACGATTTCTTAAAACAATTTATTGATTCCGCGCTATTGGAAGATGCGGGCGATGGAGACCATTCATCGCTTGCTTCGATACCGGAAAGAGCTCAAAACAAAGCCAAACTTCTTATAAAAGATGACGGCATAATAGCGGGAGTTGAACTTGCGAAACATATTTTTTATTCAGTCGATAGAAAGATCATAATTGATGTTTTTAAAGAGGATGGGCAGCCTGTAAAATTTGGAGATATTGCTTTTACAGTGGCCGGTTCTGCCAGAGCCATTCTATTGGTTGAGCGGCTCGTGCTCAATTGCATGCAGCGGATGAGCGCTATCGCCACCAGGACACAAAAATTTGTAAAACTCATTGAAGGCACAAAAGCCCAATTACTGGACACTCGGAAAACCACCCCGAATTTCAGGCTTCTGGAAAAGTGGGCTGTTTTAACTGGCGGTGGCAAGAACCACAGAATGGGTTTATTTGATATGATCATGCTCAAGGATAATCATATTGATATGGCGGGTGGAATTTTACCGGCAATCAATCGAACAAAAGAGTATCTTCGCGCCAATAACAAAAAGCTTCAAATAGAGATAGAAACCCGCAACCTTTCAGAGGTTCAGGAAGTTCTCTCGGCAGGAGGCATCGATATTATTATGTTGGATAATATGGATATCAAAACGATGATTGAAGCTGTCCGTTTAATTAACGGCAAATACAAGACAGAGGCGAGCGGAGGGGTTACAGAAGAAACCATCAGAGGTATTGCTGAATGTGGTGTGGATTACATTTCGGTTGGCGCCCTGACGCATGCGGTAAAGAGCCTTGATCTAAGTTTGAAAGCAACCGCTGAATAGATTAAACCAGGAAGTAAATTTTTATGATTGTTAAAACAAAAAATTACAAACTTGATAAAAAAACATATATCAAGCTTGCCCTGAGAGAAATACTGCAAAGGCAGGGTTGGATGGCGGCCTTGGGAGCCTTCGTCATCTGTTTAGGCTTCATCTGGATACAAAGCATCTGGTGGTTTATCGCCGCAATTGTGGGCCTTGGCTTGTATTTACTTTTCTGGTGGATCCAGTTTTATGGTGTAACACAACTTGAGCAGGGCAAGATGCTTTTCGAAAAATTCTCGTATGAGATAAGCAGTCAACAAATCCTGATGAAAATTAATCCGCGTGAAGGAATGCCACTAAAGTGGGATCAGATACAAAGGGCCAATATTGGCAAAGATTATTTTGTGCTGTTCGTAAACAAAGCGCAGCTCATCCATTTACCCTTTAAGATCTTTAATACTGAGAATGAGCGGAAATTTTTGTCCAGCGTATTAAGAAATAAGGGGCTCATCAAAAGCGCGTAAAAAAAATAGTTTGTGTTTTTCATAGCCCACGAGATGATACTATGAAAAAACCATCCCCACAGGAAGCCGCGGAAAAAATACGGCAGTATTGCGCTTATCAGGAGCGCTCACACCTGGAAGTGCGAAACAAGTTATACGGCTACGGACTCTTTCGCAATGAAGTGGATGAGATCTTGGTGGGTTTACTTACCGATGGCTACCTTAATGAGGAGCGTTTTGCAAAAGCTTTTGCCGGTGGAAAATTTCGAATGAAACAATGGGGACGTATAAAAATTACCCATGCGCTGGAAGCAAAAGGCGTGTCTAAAAATTGTATCCAAATAGGATTGAAAGAAATTGATAACGCAACGTATATAGAATCATTACGAGAGTTGCTGACAAGTAAATCCAAAACCATACAGGAAGATAATATTTACTCGACACGCGATAGGCTATCGAAGTATGCCATGCAAAAGGGTTACGAACCTGAATTGGTATGGAGTATGGTCCGCGATATTTTAGGGGATGGAAAAGAATGACCGTTGATTGCCCTCAGGTCCACCCATAATCACTGTGGCACAGCAGAAATAAAATAGTGAAAAGCCTTTGAAATGAGCCTGTAATTTAGTATCTTATTAAGATAGCGCTCGCCTTAGAAATAGTTAAAATTTCAGTATCCCCGACCCTTCCTGACGATTAAGGAACATTTATATTGGCTCTGCGGAGTTTGAAATTCTGCCCCAGGTACACCTTTCTGACGAGCGGATCATTGGCTAATTCTTCCGCGGTCCCTGCCTTAAATAATTTGCCATCCACCATCAGATACGCACGATCAGTTATAGAAAGGGTTTCATCAACGTTATGATCTGTGATCAGGATTCCGATATTCTTGTTCTTAAGCTTGGCCACAATCATTTGGATCTCTTCCACGGCGATCGGATCGACTCCCGCAAAGGGCTCATCCAACAACACAAATTTCGGATCGACTGCTAACGCCCGGGCTATTTCAGTTCTTCTTCTCTCACCCCCTGATAAAGACATTCCCAGGTTTTTCCTCACTTTTTGCAAACTGAATTCTTCGATCAGCTGATCCGTTTTTTCTCTTCTTTGCTGTTTAGTATAATCACGCATCTCCAGAACTGCGAGTATGTTTTCTTCCACCGTTAGTTTTCTGAACACGGAGGCCTCCTGTGCCAAATAACCAATGCCGCGTTTGGCGCGCTGATACATCGGCAATGCGGTGATCTCCTCATCTTCCAAAAAGATTTTTCCTTCATTCGGTTTGATCAACCCGACGATCATATAAAAACTGGTTGTCTTACCAGCCCCGTTTGGACCCAGTAATCCCACAATTTCTCCCTGTTCAACATAAAGCGAAACATCGTTCACAACGGCCCGGGCTTTATATTTTTTAAAAAGATTTTCCGCGCGTAAAATCATTGTTTAATCAAATTTGATATCCTTAATCCGCAATTGAATGGAGCTAGTTCCATTATAAATATTTTCCTCAATGGTAAAAGCCATCCGGAAAGTATCACCCGTTGCAATGCGGTCATAAAATTCGGCAAGGTCAAATCCAACCGCTTGAAAAACGTTACTGCACCCTTGCTGACCGACCAAGAATTTGATGTGTCGGTCTTTAAAACTGGACAGCGCATTAAAAACGAATAAATTTCGTGCTTCAAAAACCGGTCTTGGATTTTCAGGCCCAAAGGGTCCCATTTGTTTTAAAACATGTAAGAATTTAGTGCTCACAGCATCCAGCGGAATGGTATAATCGATTTCTATTAACGGAATGAGCATGTCTGCCGTGATTGTGGAAGAAACAACTTCCTCAAAACGCTGCTGAA
>JAYSOP010000736.1:0-2285 GCA_043722905.1 Chryseolinea sp. | reverse complement strand
TATGGTGAGTGGTTTCAGGGAGGAATTGACAAACAACCTGAATTCAAAACCGCCTTGAAAGGTCACATCTGGAAAGCTTCTTATCACCAATATCGCTCTCTGGAAAATTGTGTTAAAGGGCTTAGAAATTAACAACGGATTGGCTGTGTCGGGCTTCACAGGTCCGTCCTGCTGACGATTTATCTCTGAGGGTTTTACGAAATAAAATAAGTTTCTCCGCTTCCGGAAAACTCACATCTGTTTATTTATATAAAACCACTTCTTCCCTGGTCAATGTTTCTGACGAGTTATAAATAGTCATTACCCGTTCGAGGGTGTTGTGAGTCTCCAGCCAGCTGGCCCAAACCATGAACCAGGCCCATTTTGGTTGCGCTGTCAGAATTTCCATTTTCGGTAGTTCTCCTACTTCACCCAGCGCTATTGGTTTCCCGTCAGCTAAGGCAAGCAAATCTTCGTAATCTTTTTGTTCGTAATCGAAATTATAGACATCGGTTGCCAGGACATCCACATACTCCGCGCCAGGATAGAACTCCGGGTAAGCAAAAGCTTCATCCATAGGAATGTCGCGTGGAGCATTGGCATTCCATACCCAGATGAGATTGTTCAGCTTGTGAAAATTGACGAAACGATCAAAGAGCAATTGCCAGAGTTTAGCATATCCTTCTTCTCCTTTTTTATTGCCCCACCAAAACCAAACACCATTCATTTCATGGTAGGGTCTCCATAATACGGGCACGTGTGCATCGCGGAGTTGTTTCAGGTAAGAGGCTATGATGTCTGCCTGATCTCTCCATCGGGCATGAAGGGGAGTGCCAGGCGTTGTTAGCGCCTTCCATTCCTCCTCGGAGAGTTTACCCTGAATGCTCTCTGACCAGCGAAAGGGTGGATTATCAGTAGGCTTTCCGGCATGCCACATCAGGGTAACGATGACGCCTGATTTAAACTTTTGAATCGCTTCATCGACGATTTTCTGTCCAGGATCCTGTTCACCACTCCAGATAAAGTCCGTTCCCCAGATGGCAGGGTAACGCCCCCCAATTTCCTGGGCTTTATCAGAATATGCATTCATCTCATGATTGTAATTATGCTGGCCGGCGAGGGTGTGCTTATCATCTATCTCGTACAGATAACGCAATAAATTCTGGGCTTCGGGCGAAGCATTCCTGGTTACGGGTTTTATTTCCTGGGCCTGAAGCGAATTGATCAGTAGGAGGAAACAGGAGGCTAACAGGGTTTTCATAGGCAGAAAATAGGCAGCGCTCCTTAAAAAATAGAGGCTTGTTGGTAAAATTAAGGGGTTTTTAAACTGTCAGAAGGTAACAAGATATCAGGGAATTTACTTGGATCGAACGGAAATTTTTCGTACATTATTAATAGGCCACTCACATCAAAAAAGCCTCTTTTTTGATGAGTAAAAACACACATTTACAACCCATTTAAAAGCATTCCGAAGCCTTTCACCTTGAAGAATATCCCCCGTCAACGGATTGACCTGTCCCGGTTTCGGTAGTCTCTTTTCGTAAATATTTCGAAATCACCTTTTCAATATTTTGCTTCTATGCCAAATACTTTTTCAAAGTAACGATCCAGCGTTTTTGTTTTATTTTTTGGAAAACCGGGTTCTTCTGTGGTGATAATAAACCCATCCTCATCAATCCCTTTGGTGATGATATAAGTGGTGTCATTGGTATAAGCCCGCACCGATCTCGCGCCTTCCTGAAAGTGGCCTATCGTCTCTTCCATAAGGTTCATCCATTCGCCCATGGTGTAAAGTTAATTATTAACAGGTCTATAAAAAATCTGGGGCCCTTGAAATGAATCGTCTATCATTCGAACCTCATTACTCCAAATTTTTCAAAGTCATGAAAGTTTTTCTGAACAGGCAACCAGGTCCACGAAGTATACTCCTGATCATAATCAATGCGATACATATTCATGCGCCATTGACTTCCTTTTTTCGGAGGTACATTGCGCAGGGGCTTTAACAGCGCATAAGGAATAAAAAATTCCCCTATCCATTCGGTTGGATTTTGCTGCGTATCGTTTAAGATTTTTGTAGCATGGCGCGTTTTCCTTTCACCTTCATACTGCCATGGTTTCCAACCCAGGAAATTACCATCCAGGTTGGGTACCAGAATGGATAGCTCATAGTTCAAAGGGGATAGTTCATATTCGAAATAAAGTGGCACCGATTCGTCTGGCCAGAAGAAAATTTCAATTACGTCTTCAGTCCACAAGTTGGCGAAGTCTTCTTTAAGTGTTGCAGTGATTTTTTTGTCTTTACA
>JAYSOP010000735.1:0-4030 GCA_043722905.1 Chryseolinea sp. | reverse complement strand
TGAGCTTATAAATCCATTTTGCAATGGCTATATAAGCATAATGATAAAAATATGAAATTATACCTCACCATATTCGCTACGTTTTTTTATCTGGGTGTTTCGGCCCAGGCTGAAGACGCCGAAAGACTCAGGAACTTTAACACCGACAATGGTATTGCCTTGCGGGAATTCGACGCAGTAAGTTATTTTAAGGAGAGCAGACCTTTAAAAGGAATATCAAAGTTTTACCATCATTATCAAGGCATCACCTATTATTTTGCCAATGCTGAAAATTTGGAGGAATTTAAGAAGTCCCCCGATAAGTATGAACCTGCTTATGGAGGCTGGTGTGCTTATACGGTCGCGTTAAACGGCGAAAGGGTTAAAGTGAATCCTGTTACTTACAAGATAATGGATGGAAAATTGTATTTATTTTACAACTACAATAGCGATAACCGCCTGTTGAAATGGAACCGGGATATAAAAAGATTAAGGGCCGCCGCTGACAAGAACTGGAAAGCGAAAATGCATTAATTCTTGCAGGGACTAATCCATGCCTAGGATTTTCGTAAAACGAACCGGTAATAAAGTCTTGCACCGGTCTTCAGATTAACATGAATCCTGGACCCCACTACCCCTGCGAACTCCCCGAACAACGTTTGCCATTTTTGGGGGAATAGTTTTTTTATCCGTGCTTTTTTTACCTCATCCTCAGCTTCCATTGCCTTGACCACATTGGGCGCGATGTTCTTTTCTTCGATCCATTGCATTCCGGTTTTCTTTAATTGGCTGCGTAACAAATCCATATTTTTAATATCGCGAAAATCCACTAGCAGGAGGTACCCGCCAGGCTTCAATACCCTTTTTACCTCACTGAGAAATTTGTCTACCGAGCCATAGGCGTGACACGACTCCACATTCAGTACAACGTCAATACTATTTTCTGGAAGGGGGATCGCTTCTGCGCTCCCCTGCATAAATTTAAGATTGGGCAACGGATGAATTTTATTCGCCAGATCGACCGCGCTTTGTGCGATGTCAAGTCCTATGTATGAAGCTGGTTGAAGCGCCCCAGCAATATACCGGGCGCCACCGCCCCTGCCACTCCCTATTTCCAGAAGATGCTTGCCCTGTACTTCCGTTTTCGCAGCCAGATAGTGGTACATCTGCAAAGGATATTTCTGAATTTTTGGATCGTCTGGTATGGCTAAAGGCGCTTCGTTGGTATCAGGCCAGTAACCGTAATTCATAAAATGCCAATCCTCGGCAGAAATATTCTTTGCCAGAATTTCATAAGTTACTTTGGCATTCAGCCGTTTGAACCAGGCGAAATGTTTTAAAGCACCAATAATGAGTTTGATCATAAGCAGGGTTAATTTCAAAGGTAGGATTTAAAACCAATTTCACCCACAGGTCTTTGCCTTGGTTGTCAATTGGGATTTAAAGGGATCGTTTCCGGCAGTCTGTTCGATAAATCATCAGAGGGTAAATCTTCGAGTCAGAAATAAACAATTTTTGTGTGTTCATCACACACCTGCTTTTCTGGGTATTGGGTTGTATATAATTCTTACATTCGCTACTTATTAAATCTGAATATGTTTCATCGTGCTAAAAAGTATAGCCCAACCAGTACCCTGACATTGGGGATCGTTAGTTTTTTTTGCCTGCTTGCCTGCAGTGATTCAAAACAGGCTTCGACCGACGCGAAGCTTGCCTTTGAAAGTGTCATACCCAAACCATTTTCCACACAATTTTCCGGAAACACATTTGTATTAGACAATGAAACTGCCATTGTAACGGATTCTTCGGGCGTAGAAATCACCGCCCTTGGAAATTATCTGAGAGAAAAACTTAATCCTGCCACAGGTTTCGACCTGCGTGTCTCGTCAGGTGATGGTAAGGCCTCAGGAATTATCTATCTGACGACAAATGCGGCAGACAAACAACTGGGAGCGGAGGGGTATGCGTTATCCATTACCGATGATCAGATAAAAATTTCCGCCAACAACCATGCGGGATTATTTTACGGTATCCAGACATTGCGGCAACTTTTGTCCGAAAAAATCGAAGGTTCAACCGTAGTATCGAATGGTGTATGGGACATCGCGACCGGAATCATAAAAGATTATCCTGAATATGAGTGGCGAGGATCGATGCTTGACGTTGCTCGTCATTTCAGGACCGTTGAGGAGGTAAAGCGATACATTGATCTCATCAGCTTTTATAAGATGAATATTCTTCATCTCCACCTCAGTGATGACCAGGGATGGAGGATTGAGATCAAGTCATGGCCTAACCTGACGAAAATTGGTGGTGCCAATGAGGTGGGTGGGGGTAAAGGGGGATTCTACACCCAGGAGGAATATAAAGAGATTGTTAATTATGCACAACGACATTATATCACTGTAATTCCCGAGATTGACATGCCTGGGCACATCAACGCGGCATTAGTGTCTTACGCTGAATTAAATCAAGGACCCCCCATCTCTCGCGAGGCAGGTGCCCGTAATACGCCCGGCGCAGGTAAACCAACCCCTGGGGTAGTGCACACCGGGATTGAGGTCGGATTTAGTACACTTGATATTAAGAAAGAGGTAACTTTCAGGTTTATTAATGATGTCTTGCGTGAATTATCCGCCATAACGCCTGGACCTTATCTGCACATCGGCGGAGATGAAGCCCAAGTGACGAAAAAGGCTGATTACATCAACTTTGTTAACAGGTTTAAGGAAATTGTTGAAGCTAATGGTAAGAAAATGATCGGATGGGAAGAGATCGCACAAGGCGACCTTGATTCAACAGTAATCGTTCAATACTGGCATTCACAAAAATATGCATTACTTGCCGCGGAAAAAGGAGCAAAATTAATTTACTCCCCTTCGGAAAAAGTTTACCTCGACATGCAATACGACTCGACTTCGAAATTGGGGTTGCACTGGGCCGCATATATCGAAGCAGATTCATCCTATATATGGGATCCGCTTGAAATTGTCGAAGGCATTCACCCCCGGCTAATTCTGGGCGTCGAAGCCCCGCTCTGGTCTGAAACACTCATTACCATGGAGGATGTTGAGTACATGCTTTTTCCGAGATTGCCCGGCGTAGCCGAAGTGGGTTGGACCCCTTCTGAGAAAAGAGACTGGAATGAATATAAAGTCAGGCTAGGCAATCAAAGCAAAAGGTGGAAAGCGATGGATATTAACTTCTATCGCTCGCCACGTGTGCCATGGGTTGAAAATCAACAGTAGTTTTGGACGGATCTATTATTTTTTATTTTCACCAATGACTGACTTGGAATTTTTCAGGGTAAATACCAATAATACTTTGCCTTTTGAGAATAGCCAAAGAAACAGTTATTTTTTTGCCCAGTAATCCATCACGGTTACTTTATCAAGATGAGGTTTCAAAACCTCAACAAAAGCCTTATGGTCAGGGTGGACTAAATAATCATCGCGATCTTTTTCATTGGAAAAGGTAACAAGAAAACAATGGGTTAAACCCTGATTCAAATTTTCAGGACTGTTATTGGTACCCCATTCAAAATCTTTAATCGTTGATAATTTTCCTGATAATGCGCGAAAAGCATCCTCTACTTTCTTAACATCGTTAGCGCTGGAGGCATCTTTAAATTTGAACATTACCACATGGCGTAAAACATTTTCATTGCCTGCCCGTTGTGCCTGAGTGATCTTCGGTATCATAATGGCAAGCGTAATAATAAGAAGGATTCCATTGATTTTATTCATAAGGATTACAGTATGGGTTTGATCTGCTGCGAAAAGTAAAACCATTTTTTCATCATCCAATAATCTTATCGGTAAAAAATTAAGAAAAACTGTTGTCAGACTAAAGTTGGAAGCGACCTCGAAATGGAGGAACAGCCTTGTTTCTTGTATTTCAACTAAGGATTCAGGGGGCTCCTACAGAGCCGGGTTTTCGGTATGGTCAATTTTCTACAAACAGGAAGCTCCTCCGGGGTTGAATTTTCTTTGGTTGCACACTAGCTGGGTTGGATGGATTTCATTTTCCAACTCACCAGGAGTATCCTGTT
>JAYSOP010000734.1:0-5079 GCA_043722905.1 Chryseolinea sp. | reverse complement strand
ATTCTGCCAAATGACAATGAGCTGAATTCCTCCAGCCATGCAGATATAAAAATTCTTACGGGTATGGGAAGTGGGCGAAATATAATCAATGTTCTTTCCAGCCACGTAATTGTCGTTATAGGAATGGCAGCTGGAACCGCTTCAGAAGTGGCCCTTGCCATTAAGGCCGACAAGAAAGTAATCCTGCTTCAGCAGGATGAAAGTACGATCCGTTTTTTCAAAAAGATGGGTACTTATAAAATTGTCATTGCCAATAACATCGATGAAACGATGAAGGTTATTACAGATTACTTAAAAGTCAACCATATGCACTAGTAGTCAAATGGGTAGAATCGATCGTTATTTTTTCATCACCGTGAACTCAACCCTCCGGTTGTTCGCGCGCCCATCATCAGAATCATTACTTTCAATAGGTTTGGATTCTCCATAACCATGTGCGGTCAATCGGAAACTATCAATACCCTGAGTGATGATGTATTTAACAACTTCCTCCGAACGGCCTTGTGATAAATTTGAATTGTACTCATCCGATCCCTTATTATCGGTATGGCCCGAGATCTCAACTTCCACGGACGAATTCTGTTTCAGAAAATCAACTACTTTGTCCAGTTCAACAAAGGATTCATTTTTTAAAGAAGTTTTATCAAAGTCAAAATAAATATTTTTTAGCCGAACCGTGAGGCCAACTTCAATAGGTTGGAGCACAATATCTTTCGTCACCGGCGATACTTCCTTATCATTGATCCAGATACTGTCGACCGTATTGAGATAACCTTCTGAAGCAGCGGTGATAATGTACCAACCCAAATCCGTAATAGATTGCTGATATTCACCATCGCTGGCATTGAGATGAAAATTTGTCTTTTGCTTTCCCCTTAATACTATATCCAGTTTAGCGGAGATTGTCTTATTGGTTTTCTGATCATAGACACGACCATCGAGCATCAGATCTTTTGCAATGGGTACCAGCGGGATGTCGATGTTTATTGTCGTATCACTATAGATCGTTGGAATTTTTAAAGACTCGGTAACCGGAAGGTATCCTTCGAGGCTAGCCGTGAGGTTATAGCTGCTCACTTCAGGGATTTTTGACAGAAATTTTCCAGCAGCATCAGAACGAATTTTCATGGGATCACTATCGACAAGCCTTATTTCTACGTTTGCCTGCAGGGGATCATTTGTTTTTTGATTGTATACCAAACCGGCAAGTGTTATTCCCAATGTTTTCGGGACGAGCATGTAGAGATCTAGTTGTGCACCTTCCAGCGCCTTATTCGCGCGGCTCGTAAAAATATTCCCAGCATTGTCCATTGTAAAATAAAAATCGAGCGCTGCGGTATTAACTGGCTTTCCCATGTTGATAGGCTCGGACCATTTCATCCAGGTGTCATCCATCAGAGCGGATTTGTAAATATCCACTCCCCCCTGCCTTCCAGTCGCCTGGCGGGCGCTGCCAAAAAATAATGTCTTTTGATCAGGGCCGATAAATGGTCCCACTTCATCTGTGTTTGTACTCAGTTTTAATTTGACTGGTTGAGAATAAGATCCATCGCTTTGAAGATGGCTTGCATAGAGATCGCTGTTTGGGCTGTTTTCAATTTCACTGAAGTACAAAATGATATGTCTTTTATCAGTCGACATCGTCGCCCCATAAAAGCGGCCCTTATTCATTTTTTTAAAATCTTTAACATCCAGCTCTGACAGGCGTCCATTGGCATTAGCAATTGAAAAACCCTTCTCACCCTTTGTTTTACCGCCTTTTATAAAAATGTTTCCATCGGGTAAAATTGTAAAAACCTGATTTGAAGGATGAATATTAAAAGGTGATCCAAGGTGTTCAGCGGGAGACCAGATACCCTTTGCGTCTTTTCTTGACATCCAGATATCCTGAGTATCATCCTTGCCAAAGGTATTCTCGGGATGATTTTGTACGAAAAAGTACAGGGAATTTCCCTCAGGTGACACCACAGGTGCGGCCTCATGCCGGAAGGTATTGACGGTTTTGTCCATTTTTACTAACTCATACCTTGCTGAAACCTGTTGACCTTGAAGCCCCAACGTAAAGGCAGTAAATAAGAGGGTTGCAAACAATTTCATAATGTGGGTTTTAGTACAAACAGAACATATCTATAGTATGAATTCTCCAGACAGGAGAACGGTAACATCCGTTTATCGAGTTTATCAGCGGAAATATATAAAATCCCTGCCGCTGATAGATATCGTTAGCACAATGATGGCCAGCGCAATCAGGTTAAAAATCAACATTCGCTTGTGCCTGGTTTCGCTAACAGTCATTTTCTTTGAAGTGGTTCTCGCCAAAGTAATAAATACTATTGCGATGATCATCGCGGTGTTGTGCTCCACCAGCCAATACCTGGTTATAGCATCCTTCATCGCGGCACCGGAAAATTGAACTGCAGGACTCACAAAAAATAAAATCAACCCGATTAAAAGTTGTAAGTGGGTCGAAATAAAAAGAAACAAACTTAGTTTATCATCGGTATTTGCATATGGTTTTTTGTGCATCAGGCCGATAAGAGAAGTGATGATCACAATGATCAACATGATGAGAATGATGTATCGCAGGTAGGAATGGGCGATGAGCAATCCGTTATACATGGGGTTTAATTTGCCTTGAAATTACCACTCCGAATCCAGACTTCCGAACTTTGCCGGTTACAATTGATTGTTGAGTATTCCTGCCCGCCTATTTCATGGACTGAATTCGGCCGTATCGTGTTTAAAATCGGGAAATATCCATTTTTCGAAACATCATACCACTTGGCCTGTTTAGCTATTGAAATATACCCGGATTCACTATTTTTGGCATCTTGGTAAGGAATATGCAAAAACGTTACTTTTTATTGATCGTCATTGCCCTCGGATTGCACCCGTTGCTCGGCGCACAAACGCTGACATTAAAATGGAAAACTGATTCGGTACTCAATGTTCCTGAATCGGTATATTATGATGGAAAGGCAAACCTTTTATATGTGTCCAACATTGCTGGAAAAGCAAACGAAAAAGATGGCAATGGATTTATTTCCAAAATATCTGCGGAAGGCAAAATTATTACGAAAGAATGGGCCGTAGGTCTGGACGCGCCTAAGGGAATGGGTATTTTCAAAAATAAATTATTTGTTGCTGATTTATCGCGGGTCGCTATCATTGATTTGACTACCGGGATGGTCTTAAAGCGAATTGACATTGATGGAGCCCGGTTCCTGAATGATGTTACTGTTGACAAGAGCGGAGTGGTTTATTTATCGGATTCCGAAACGGGTAAAATATTTACGCTGACGGATGAAACACCAGCGTTGTATTTTGAAAGCGTGGAGTTTAAAAGAATTAATGGTTTGTTATCGCTGAAGAATGGGATATACGTGGCGGATGCTGGTAATGGTATAAACTACAAGCTTAGTGCTGAAAAACAGCTCTCAAAATTTGCTGATACGGCTCCAGGCGCTGATGGCATTGTGCTGGCAGGAGAAAATGAGTTCATTGTGTCTAGTTGGGGTGGAGAGATTTACTTCGTTGATGCAAATGGTAAATCAACAAAAATGCTGGATACAAAGGCGCAGAAATTGAACAGCGCTGATATTGACTATGATCCAAAAACTAAAACTGTATTCGTCCCCACGTTCTTTGGGAACAGCGTAATGGCCTATCAATTTAAAAAATAAAAATTCAAATAATGTTTAAAAAATAAATCATGAAGAAAATAAATTATTGGCTGACGTTTTTTTTATTCATCGCGATCGCTTGTTCCGAAAAAGAGAACGGCGCTGACGATACCAGCAGTGCTGACAAGTATACTGGAAAAACTTTTGAATCTGAAAAATTAACTTACGGTGTCGATACTATTGCCGCGGATTTAAAGAATCCCTGGGGTATTGCTTTTCTGCCGGATGGCAGAATGTTGGTGACGGAACGCGCAGGTGAAATCTTACTATTTCAGGATGACAAACGCCTTCCCGAAAAAATTGAAATACCGGATGTTTTTGTTCAGGGTCAAGGCGGATTAATGGATATTCAATTACATCCGGATTATGATAAAAACGGATGGATTTATATCAGTTATGCCAAAAAAGGAGAGGGAGGAGGAGGAACTGTTGTTGCGCGCACAAAGCTTGAAGGCAACAAGTTTGCGGCTCTTGAACAACTGTTTTCCGCACAACCATTGAGTGATGCTGGTGTGCATTTTGGTTCGCGAATTGCTTTTGACGGGAAAGGTTATATGTTCATCTCTTCTGGTGAACGGGGCACAAAACCCAATGCTCAGACTTTAAGTAATCACCTGGGTAAGATCATGCGCCTTCACGATGATGGCAAGGTACCCACCGATAATCCTTTTGTAAGCACCAAAGATGCAAAACCTGAGATCTGGAGTTATGGTCACCGTAATCCACAGGGTTTGGTTTATGATCGTGACACGGAGAGTTTGTGGAATGTTGAACACGGCCCTAAGGGAGGTGACGAACTTAATAAAGTTGAGAAAGGAAAAAATTATGGATGGCCTGTGATTACTTACGGTATCGACTACGATGGAAAAATTATTTCTGATAAGACTGCACAGGAAGGTATGGAGCAACCCCTCACTTATTGGGTTCCGTCTATCGCGCCTTGCGGAATGGCTCAGGTAAAAGGGGACAAGTACGCGGGTTGGAAAAACAGTTTGTTGATCGGTGCCCTGGCTTTTCAACATGTAGCCCGGGTTGAATTGTCAGATGGTAAATATGTAAAGCAGGAAAAATTGATGGATAAAATGGCCAGGGTACGCGCTGTGGCAGAAAGCCCTGAAGGATATATTTATGTGGCAACGGAAGGCCCGGGAATGTTGTTAAAAATTATTCCCCTAAAATAAGGGACGAAGCACGAGGTACGAAGGAGGAAAATGCACCCTTCGTACTTCGTTCTTAAATTTTCATTTGTCCACCAGCCTAAGTTCGTCTACCGCCTGGTTTATCTGAGTCATTTCCTGGTCTGAGATTTTAAAGGTAAGCGATTTAGCGTTGTCGATTACCTGTTTTTCATTGCGGGCTCCCACCAGTACACAGGCCATAGCCGGACGGTTGGTGG
>JAYSOP010000733.1:0-2451 GCA_043722905.1 Chryseolinea sp. | reverse complement strand
AATTTTTTTCACCCGCTCATCCAGTTGGGGGCCATATTGTTTTTGTTTGCGGATCAATTTTTTTATTTTTCGCAAGGCAGGGTCCAGCTTATCATCCGTAATAATCATGTCTGCTCCAGCCTGAAAGGCAAAGAATTCGGCCTCACCCATTTCAAATTTATCCGTTGCACTTTTCATGGATGGGATATCGATCATCACGATGCCTTGAAATTGTAATGGTTGATGCAAAAATTTCCCTTGTTCAAATTCCTGAAGGGTTTTATCCGATATTTTTTTTCTTAGGTCAGTTTTCTTGCGTTCAAAAAAAATGGGCAAAGCAGTTGCATCGGGTATAACCGCATTCAATCCCTGGCCAAATAAAAATTGAAAGGGGTAGGAGACCAGTGTGTCGTGGGAAAGTTTTATGTGAGATTTTCCTTTTTGATCAGTGACCTCCATACTTTTTAGCGGAAAAAATTTCGCGCAACTCAACACACCTTCATCGAGAAGGCCCTTCATATGGAGAAAAGATTTTAGGGTAACCGATCTGGAATTATCGCCATACAATATATTTTCATTGGTAGTCTCTAAACCTATTGTATTGGCATTGGGACTTAAGCTCATGTGAATACCCATTAGCTTCATTTGCCTGCCTATTTCACGGCTCATCCAATAAATAATGCTATCGTTTGCAAAAGCCCCTTGTGCCAGCGGATCAGGAAAAACCATCGCGCTGTCCATCAATAATCCTAAACCGGAAGTGGCATCCTGACAAATAAGTAACGGAACCTTTTGATTAGCCTGGAGATTGTTTGTAATCCGGGCTTGTTTGACAATAGACCCGGATGTAAAGATTACGCCTCCCTGATGATCGGATTCTATTTTTTTTTCAATGAAATTCAGCATACCAGGTGCAACATGAGATGAAATCCGGGTAATGAACAGTTGGCCAAGTTTTTCATTCAGATTAAGGGTACTGAAGACACTATCGATCCATTTTTCTTTATTCACCTGGCCAATAGCATTCAAAGAACTTAAGGTGATCAGCAAACCACACCACAAAACTTTTTTTAACTTATCAGTCATATCATTATTCAATCTTAACGGATTTCCTCCATGGTAATGTGCCTTCAAGTTATAAAATTCAATGCTTTTGATTGTTTTTAAATAATCTTTATTATGCTATTCACTGCGTCAAATAATTTAATTTGCGTCCTAAACTCTCAAATCTTTGATGGTGGATATTATACAGCTTTTACCTGATTCCATTGCTAACCAGATTGCAGCCGGTGAGGTTGTTCAAAGACCTGCATCGGCGGTGAAAGAATTGATGGAAAACGCTATTGATGCCAGGGCAACTGCGATTACAGTGATTGTTAAGGAATCGGGAAAAACGTTGATTCAGGTTATTGATGATGGTACTGGCATGTCAGAGACGGATGCCCGGATGAGCCTGGAACGCCACGCGACTTCGAAAATCCGAAAGGCGGAGGACCTTTTCACCTTGCATACCAAAGGTTTCCGGGGAGAGGCTCTTGCGTCTATTGCCGCGGTTTCACAAATGGAAATGAAGACACGTGGTGCCGGTCAGGAGTTGGGAACTTGTTTAGTGGTGGAAGGTTCAGATGTAAAAAAACAGGAGCCTGTTGCCTGTGAGAAGGGCACGAGTATCAGTGTAAAAAATCTTTTTTATAATATCCCTGCTCGCCGCAATTTTCTGAAGTCAAATCCGGTAGAATTAAAACACGTCCTTGATGAGTTCCAGCGCCTCGCACTGGCACATTCCGAAATTATATTTTCCTTTATCCAAACCGATGAGGTGGTCTATGATCTCCCTTCGTCCAGGTTAAGTCAGCGGATTGTTAATATTTTTGGTAAATCTTACCAGGAACAGCTCGCTTCCTGCCAGGAAGAAACCAGCCTTGTAAAAGTTTCCGGATATGTAGGCAAGCCTGATTTTGCGCGCAAAACACGTGGTGAGCAATTTCTTTTTGTAAACAATCGTTTTATCAGGAGTAATTATCTTCATCATGCCGTGATGAGCGCCTTTGATAACCTGCTCCCTGAAAATAGTTTTCCCTTTTACGTTATCTTTATTGAGATCGATCCTAAGCATATCGACGTTAACGTTCATCCTACAAAAACAGAAATAAAATTTGATGATGAAAGAGCGATCTATGCCGTGGTGCGTTCTGCCGTTCGCCAGGCAATAGGTTCGCATAATCTCACCCCGGCAATCGATTTTAAAGCTGACGTTAATATTATTTCCAAACTCAGCCAGGCGGCAGCACAATCAAAAGATATTTATTTCGAGGAACGTTTCTCAACAGCCCTTCGCGGCTCCAATCATGATAACTGGGAAAAGTTATTTGATCAATCAAAACATTTTAATGCATCACCACCAGACCCCCAGGTATTGCGTTTTGAAAGTAGTGTTAATAAACCATCAGATGACCTGTTTGTAGCTGAAGA
>JAYSOP010000732.1:0-3310 GCA_043722905.1 Chryseolinea sp. | reverse complement strand
AACAGGATATTGGATTTATACGGGGTTTTGAATTTCGGATGAACTTCGGAAAATAACTTTGGTAACAAGCCATCCTGAGACATCGAATAAAACACCCTTGATTGCCCCATGAGCATGACTAAAATGACCGAAGAATAACCGGCGAGAATAGCCAGGATGACAGCTTGTTGCAAAAAAACGTAGGGGGTATGCGCAATGGCCACCGCCACCGGTGCAATACCATCTTTTCCGGCAAACTCTTTGTAATTCGCAAGACCGAGCATGACATGAGCAAAGAGAATATACAAAATGGTACAAACAACAAGAGAGCCCAGAATACCAATGGGCATGTCCCTTTTCGGATTTTTTGTTTCCTGCGCGGCAGTTGAGACAGCGTCAAAACCGATATAAGCGAAAAATACAATGGCTGCGGCACGGATAATTCCGCTGAATCCAAACTCACCGAAGGTACCGTTATTCTCTGGGACATAGGGAACATAATTATCAGGATTTATGTACCCCCAGCCCAGAATGATAAAGATCAGCACTACGCTTACCTTTAAGGCAACAATAATGGCGTTGGTAAGGGCAGATTCGTGTGTGCCTTTAATCAGCACGAGCGAAACTATGACGATTATAAAAACGGCAGGCAGATTCATTATTCCTGTCACCACCGAGCCATCCGCTAACGTAATGGTTTGAAAAGGCGTGAGGGTCAGTTCAGGGGGAATATGAACGTTATAGTACTCTAAGAATTTTATCAGATAGCCAGACCAACTTATGGCAACCGTTGCAGCCCCCAGGGCGTATTCCAAAACTAGATCCCAACCAATTATCCAGGCGATAAACTCACCTAAGGTGGCATAGGAATATGTGTATGCGCTCCCGGCGATCGGAATCATGGAAGCAAATTCTGCGTAGCAAAGTCCTGCGAATGCGCAGCCTAATGCGGCCACTATGAAGCTTATGGTGATAGCAGGTCCTGCGTTGTTGGCGGCGGCCAATCCAGTTATTGAAAATAAACCTGCACCAATGATAGCACCAACACCGAGGGCAACCAAATTGGCAGGTCCCAGTGTGCGTTTTAATCCTTTGGTATCTTCTGCCTGAGCCATTAGAAGTTCCAAAGGCTTCCTAATAAACAAACTCATGTATCTACAGAGGTTAAGTTTATATTAATTTCCTAAAAGTAAGAAGAATAATGAATTTGACTAACGCCCGTTTTGCGTTAATTCAATTTTCTTTCAGAAGAAAATTTTACTAGAAGGCATCAGTTTCTCTCGGTTCTTCTGATAAAGGATCAACTCGTTTGGCAGGGGAAGCGGGTGCAATTTCTGACCCGTTCAAAGTTTGGGCTGATATATTGCGGGAGGGCGACGATTCGCTTATTTCAATCCTGTCCTTAAAAAATCTTCTTTGAAAAAAGAGGATAACGACAACACCAATAAAGATTGAAGAATCTGCAATGTTAAAGACTGGACTGAAGAAAAGGAAATAATCTCCCCCAATAACAGGGATCCAATCGGGCCAGTAAATATCGAAGATCGGGAAAAATAACATATCGATTACCTGGCCATGAAACCACGGAGTAGGTGAACCAATCGGGTGATTATTTAAAGCAACGCCATAAAAAATACTATCAATAACATTGCCCACAGCTCCGCCCAGAATGAGCGCCATGCACCATAAAAAACCAGCATGCGCACCGCGGGTAGCCATTTTCCATAAATAATAACCTATACCGAACATGGCGGCTATTCTAAAGGCCGTTAAGGCCAATTTTCCGAACTCATTATTCCACCGTATCCCGAAGGCCATTCCCGGATTCAATAAATAATGTAGCCGGAACCAATCTCCGATTACATTGATCTCCTGATGGAGATACATGAACTTATACACCAGGAGCTTTGATGTCTGATCAACAACGATAATGATAAGGGCAAGAATAAAATATCTGGAAATCTTCATTTAATGACTGCTGTGGTTTCGACCCTTATTTTTTCACACTAATTTTTATTCTTAACTTAAAATCATCCATATCGATTTCAGCGGCGTCAGCCACTTTGTCCTTTAACTCTAAAGTCAAAGCCTGGGTTTCGGTACTGATATATTCCTTATGCGAAGTCAATGCCGAGTTCAGTACTTCCCCATCCCGCTCAACTTCAATAGAGATCTTATCCAATACTTCAAGACCCAGATCCTTTCTCAGATTTTGAACGCGGTTTACAAAATCACGCGCAATGCCTTCACGTTTTAGGTCTTCAGTCACAAAAATATCAAGCGCAACAGTAAGCTCGCCTTCCGATGCTACTGACCATCCGGGAATATCTTCGGAAGTTATTATGACATCATCGATCGTTAGCTCAAACTCCGATTTGGTGATCTTCCCCGATTTTTCAATGGTTGTGATATCCTCTTTGGTAAAGGTATTGATGACAGCCGAAACTTCTTTTATTCTGGGCCCGTACTGCTTGCCAAGTTTTGCAAAATTTGGCTTTACTTTTTTTACCAGGATACCTGAGGTATCATCCATGTACTCAATGCTTTTTACATTAACCTCTGCAAGAATAATTTGTTCAACCGTTCTGATCTTTCCGGCAAATGAACTGTCTAATACGGGAAGCAAAATCTTTTGTAACGGCGTCCGGACTTTTATTTTTTTGTTCTTTCGGATAGAGTGCACCAGCGAGCAAATACGCTGTGCGTATTCCATTGAATTTTCAAGGTCTTTATCAATAGAGCTAACATCTGCTTTTGTCAGGTTCGTTAAATGAACGGACATAGGGCGTATGGAATGAGCGGCTTTATTATCTGTAGGGGAGATGTTTTCTGTTAAATTTCTATAAAGCCACTCACTGAAGAAGGGCGCCACGGGCGCCATCAACTGCGCTGTAACCATCAGGCACTGGTATAAGGTTTCATACGCAGCCATTTTATCATCACTTATTTTGGTACCCTCAAAAGATTTATTGTAGGAGGGTTTCCAGAAACGCTTTCTGTTCAAACGAATATACCAGTTCGAAAGATGGTCGTTCACAAATTCCTGAATTGCCCTGGCTGCACCTGTGGGATCATAGTCGTCAAATGCTTTGGTCACTTCAATGATCAGGCTATGAAGCTTTGACAAAATCCATTTGTCAATATTTGTTTGATGGATTTTTACAGTATGAGCCATTTCATCCTTTGAGAAGCCATCAATATTAGCATACAATGAAAAGAAGGAATAGGTGTTGAGAAGGGTGCCAAAAAATCTCCGTTGCACTTCTACAATACCATCAAAATCAAATTTAAGGTTATCCGATGGGGGTGCATTTTCAATCATGTACCAGCG
>JAYSOP010000731.1:0-2263 GCA_043722905.1 Chryseolinea sp. | reverse complement strand
CCTGCAACAGGGAAATTTCCATCAGTTGTTCCGCGGACAGATTCCAGTGTGCTTTACCATGCATGATTCCCAAGTCTCTTGCCGAGGCATTGCCCGGTTTTTTACCGAGTTCTAACATACGTTTGTTTGGTTAAGAGATATCAAAGATAAATCCAATTGAGTGGTATTTCAATCGATTGCATAAAAATCTTATGCCCGCTTCAGTGAGTTGCTTCATTTGGCAAAATCATTTTTAGACCCTATTTTGGAAAAAATTAGAAGGAAATTTTTGGGTATTTTGATCTCTCCAAACAGCATTTTATTAAATGGCTATTAGCAATAGTTTCTTTGGTCATCCGAAGGGACTATCCACTCTCTTTTTTACTGAAATGTGGGAAAGGTTTAGCTATTATGGCATGCGCGCGCTGTTGCTTTTATTTATGCTGGCCTCGGTGGAGGAAGGGGGCATGGGGTTAAATGAGCAAACAGGGGGTGCCATATATGGACTGTATACCATGTTTGTTTATTTGCTCGCACTTCCGGGAGGATGGTTAGCGGATAAATTTTTCGGTCTTCGCAAATCTGTTTTTTATGGCGGTTGCATTATTGCCGCAGGCCATTTCTGTATGGCCGTTCCGACGATGGAAACATTCTTTATAGGACTTCTCCTCATTGTGATGGGTACCGGATTACTCAAACCCAACATCAGTAGTTTGGTAGGAGAGCTGTATACCGCAGACGAGCAGGCCAAACGCGATGCAGGCTTCTCTATATTTTATACCGGTATTAACATTGGCGCAGCGATCTCCCCCATCATTACCGGATACCTGGGTGAAAAAGTGAACTGGCATTATGGATTCGGTGTGGCCGGGGTAGGAATGGTGTTGGGTTTGATTCAATATAAGTTAACTGAAAAAAACCTGGGCCAGGCAGGACTTGAACCGGTGCGACTTTCCGATGTCCTTGCGCAAACGAAAAGAGATAAAAATATCCGTTCAGGTTTATGGGGCTTCGGCTTCGTTTTATTCATCCTGCTCTTGCTGTTATTTACAGAAACGGTCGCGATCAATCCTGTTTTGATCGCTAAAATTTCGGGATATCTTATAGGAATAAGTGCTATTGCTTATTTTATTTACATTCTTCTTTTTCAAAATCTGGATCGGGAAGAAAAAAAGAAAATAATCGCCATTGCCGTATTTTTTTTAACGTCAGCCATGTTTTATGCAGGGTATGAACAGCAAGGGTCATCCTTAAACCTGTTTGCCGAAAGATATACCGATTTGTTTATTGGAAATTTTGAAATGCCTGCGAGCTGGATGCAGACCGTGCCACCCGTCACGGTGGTTATATTTTCAATCGTCTTTGCGTGGTTGTGGGTATGGTTATCGAGGAGAAATATGAATCCATCCACACCGGTAAAACTTTCTTTGGGATTAATTTTCATGGGCCTGGGTTATGCGGTAATGATGGGCGCTTCTTTGATTGTTATCAGTGGTGAAAAACCCTTGCCGACCTGGCTCGTCATGACTTATTTGCTGCATACTTTTGGAGAGATCTGTCTTTATCCGGTGGGACTTAGCGCGGTGACAAAACTTTCACCAAAAAGACTGGTGGGCCAGATGATGGGAATTTGGTTCATGTCATTGGCTTTCGGAAATTTAATTGCCGGGCTGTTCGCCGGTGAGTTTGATGCCAATGCTATTGCAGGAAATCCCTCTCTGCTCATTGACCTTTTTGGCGTTGTCATGAAAGTCATGCTCATCTCCGGTATTATTGTCTTGATTTTTAGCAAACCTATTCGCAAGTTGATGGGTAATATTAGATAACATAAAAACTAACCTATGGAAGGAAACAAGCCTTTTAAACCATACATCGCGCCTGAGCAAAATATCGCGGAGTTTACGGTCAAGTCAATTGTATTCGGTGTTTTATTTGGCGTACTCTTCGGCGCATCAACGGTTTATCTTGCGCTGAAAGCAGGACTTACCGTTTCTGCTTCCATACCCATAGCAGTAATCGCGATAACCCTGGGCCGCAGGTTTTTGAAGACCACAATACTTGAAAATAATATCATACAAACAACGGGTTCTGCCGGGGAGTCAATCGCTGCAGGGGTGGTGTTTACTTTACCAGGTTTTCTTTTTCTTTCTCCTGGCGAGGATGGTATTAGTGTAGGCGCATCCTATTTTAACTACCTCACCATTTTGATTCTCGCTGCCTTCGGGGGCATGCTGGGAACCATCATGATGATTCCCTTAAGAAGATCTTTGATTGTAAAGGAACA
>JAYSOP010000730.1:0-3134 GCA_043722905.1 Chryseolinea sp. | reverse complement strand
AAAATTCGCGGATTATCTTTTAATATTCTTTCTTTATGGAAGCTGGCCCACATACCCGTTATGTATATCGGAATAAAGTGCAGATAAGAAAGAAATGGGTTAGCATTATGTTCGGGGCGATAAGTAAACAGGGATACGAGCAGAATAAAAGGAAATATATAGGTATAAAATTTTCTGTTATCGAGGGCGTGCAATACAGGTGCTGAAATATAGAAAAGTATGATCGTCGATATGAACCAGAATGGGGGGAGATGGGAACCCGTCAACAGGAAATGAAACACCTTATAGGCGACGGAACGCTCGTGAAAATCCTCGGGCAAAGACGATGATTGAAAATGGGTGTTGAGGCGAATCAGGATGAGGGGAATGGAAATCAGCAGATAAGGACTGATCAGTACTTTGAATTTCTGGTTCAGGTATTTGCCAAACACAAAATTATTGGTGGTGAGATGCTGAAATAGAAATCCTCCTATGAATAAAAATAAGGTAGTTCCGTTTCCTTCTGAAGGATCGGAAAAAACGTCCAGGATACGATACGTGTCAGGAGAGGATTGCCAGTAAGAATGAAATCCTCTGGCATGGACACCAATCACATATAAAATTGCAACGCCACGAAGGAAATGTAAGTAGGGGAGAAACAGCCGCATCTCCTTACTCTTTTAAATTGGTTACAGCCTTTGAAATTTCACTGGCAATGATCTGGTTTCCGTTAGGGGATACGTGGCAGAAATCGATAAAGATAAAATCATTGCCATCAAACGTATGGCTGAGATCTATGATCCAGGGATGATTCCGCTGTGTGATTTTCGCTTTCAGGCGCGTGTATATTTCTCTAAAGTTCTTTCCAAGGTCATCCTCTAACTTAATGTGATCTGTTCGGGGATTTCCAATGAAAGCTGCGGGTTGTAATATGGCGAGGAATTTGCCATTCCGGTTGGTTACAATTTCATGCGCCATTTCCCAATTCTTCATCAGTATTTCTGCTATCGCTTCAGCTTTATCCGTATTAGAGATACAATCATAGGGGGAATTCTCAGGAGTAGGCTTATAAGTAATTTTATGGATAACCAGTAAAATATCTTCGACGAAAATTTTTACGATAAGTTCCCTCAACGGCGCCAATTTGCCAACGTACAATTTTTCCCTGTAAAGGGGAACAAGCCTGTGTGCCGGGAGCTCATTAATTTCCTTGGGGCAAAGGAACGCGGCATCGTTCACACCATCGTAAAAGATAACAACATCCGTTGGCTCATTGCGTGAATATACTGAAATCAAAGCATCCAGTTCCTGCCTGGTATTATAGGCTAGTTGAGCGTGATTGTATACCGAAAACTCTGGATGTGCGGAATTGAACAGAGCAGGGATGGTATGTTGGTCATCTGATCCTTCTCCCCACATAGTCGATCCGCCAAAAAATCGGACAACCCTTTTGCCGTGTCCTTCTTGAACTGGATCATTTTGATGAGTCCTCAATCCAGCATTAGAAATGTTTGTGGTTTTTCCGTGATAAGGCAGGGTCTTCCATCCCACGAAAGGTTCATACTGATGTTTCACGCGATAATAATCCGCAAAGACGGATTTTGCATAGTCATAATCAGCTGAATAGTTGGGCAATTGGTCTCTGCTGACACGAGCGGATTTTTTGATATAAACACCACACGCCCAGTTAACCGAAATAAGGAGAATCGCGAAGGTAATGATGTTAATCATTACCAATTTGAAGATTCTTAAAAGTTTCACGATGATGTTAATAATATTAAAAAACCTAATCGCGAGGGCCGATCAGGTTTTTTGTTAAAGACTCTCAAAA
Source organism: Chryseolinea sp. (assembly GCA_043722905.1). GTDB lineage: Bacteria > Bacteroidota > Bacteroidia > Cytophagales > Cyclobacteriaceae > Chryseosolibacter. Next base: position 1,324 of record JAYSOP010000730.1, on the reverse strand, counting down.
TAAGAAATTATTCTTTTACAATCACTTTTTGCTTAACGGTTCTATTCCCCTGATGAATTACCATGATATATAAGCCTTGAATTAATTGTTCATTGGGTAAGATTTGGGTTCCCAGGGTAAGATCATCTGCTGCAAAAGTTTTTTCATAATACGATTTGCCCATTAAGTCCAGCAGTTTAACCTTCACAGGCTCAGAGGTTCCGTTTATCACGACATTCATTGATTCCGAAGGCCTAATCGGGTTCGGGTAAATATCCATGAGTACATTCTGGGTTTCTGTATTTTCCTGTGTTAAAACCTCCATGGACTTCATAGTACCCGGTGCGCTTGCCATCATGGTGGATGTAGATGAAGTATTGTTTCCGCTCCTCAAAGCTGCATCTGGTATAGAAACCCAATTATTTCCTGTATCCGGCCCTTTATATCTCACCACCAATGTTTGACCCCCGGTGTATTCAAAATATTTTACATTAATAAATTGAGGGCCTTCATTTAAGCTTATTGAAGCCCCTGTGACTGTAGTCGGACCGTGCAGCCCATCATTATCTACATTGACAACCTCGTTGATAGCCAGACGGCTCCCATCATCAGAAGAGGTTTGAAATTGATAAGAGCCCCCCGTATTAATGTAAAGATAGCCCTCAAACTGAAAATTAAAATAATCTTCCTGGGTTCTTGGGGTCAAAGTGAAGTTATTTACCACTCCCTCGAATTCAGCGAGGTTCCAATTAATCAGATCGATGTCGCTGAAACCTCCCGTTGTATGTTTATAATATAGTCCATTCACGAACGTATTGGCTGATGCCGCATTACTTGCGTCGCTGAGGTTATTTCCCAGATCTTTTGCCCGAACCGTAAAACTAAAATCAGAATTCAAAGGAAGGTTATTAATGGTGTATGAAGTTGCCGCCGATCCGGTTGCCACTACAGTAGAACCATAATATATAATGTATTCCTGAATTGCTATATTATCAGTGGATGCCTCCCACGATATCTTTATTTCTTTTATGCCCGTTGCATTGGCCGTGACGTTTTGTGGCGCAGTAGGATTCTCGTTATCTCCGGTTGTCGTAATGATCAGGTATTGGGTGCTTGATAGAGGTGTGTAGTTTGACCTTCCGGCATTTCCAACAGCCCTTATTTTATATTGATAAGTACTGGATGGCACCAACCCTTTATCAACCATAGCGGTAACATTAGCTTTTGTGAGAGGAGCCATCTGCCATGTTGTGAAAGTCGTTGCACCTGTTTGCCTTCTTCGCCAGATTTCAAAACCATTTTCATTGGCGGAGGCATCCGTCCAACTCAGGCTGACACGGCCGTC
>JAYSOP010000729.1:0-1735 GCA_043722905.1 Chryseolinea sp. | reverse complement strand
ACTGATTTTTATGATGCAGGGTTTTATGGAACAGCATTCCATTTGCATCGGTCGTGATGCGATGTTTGATCTATTGGCAGAACATCATTTGTTGGTAAGAAAGCGGAAACGTGGAAAACCAATCACCACCTATTCTAATCACTGGATGTTTAAGTATCGCAATCTTATTGTTGGATTCATCCCCATAATGCCCAATCAGCTTTGGGTTAGCGATATTACCTACATCATTGTGGCTGACGGCTTTGCTTATTTAAGTTTAGTTACCGATGCCTATTCCAGAAAAATCGTAGGGTTCTGTTTGTGTGAGAATTTATCCGCTGACGGTTGTATCGAAGCTCTCGAAATGGCTTTGACAGAAAACCCTGTTGTGGAAAATATCATTCACCACTCTGACCGGGGATCACAATATTGTTGCGCAGATTATGTGAAGCTGTTGAACAATCATAACGTTCAAATTAGCATGACACAAAGTGGAGACCCGCTAGAAAATGCCTTGGCAGAAAGAGTAAATGGAATTCTAAAAGATGAATTGCTGGACACACATTATCAGGATTTTCATGAGGCAAAGAAAGCCGTGTCAATGGCCATCAGTATCTACAATCACCAACGGCCTCACAGCAGTATTGAATATCTCACCCCGGTTGTAGCTCATCAACGGACAGGGGAACTGAAGAAGTACTGGAAAAATTACTACGTGATCACAAAACGAAAGGAGGCAGCCATGACATAGCTTGAGTTTTATTTAGGCATATGGGGTTCTGAAGTAATCCAATAAAAAATGCCGAATCTCAATGGTTATTGAGACCGGCATGCTTAAAACGAATTACTTCGTCACCCGGAGATTTATCCCTGGCGAGTTGCTCTCCAGCATTGCTCGCTTCCGTTTCATCTCCAGTTCAAATGTAAACGGTATTCAGGATTAAAAATAATGTGTAAACTTGTGGCAGGATTATCCTTCCACACTGTAAACTTTTTTCAGGACGGGTCATCGAAGTCCCCGCGCATTTGGCACATGCCATAGCCGCACAAACCCACTCCGACCCCAAAGCTATGGCAAGAGCCAAATCCAACCCACATACTAATGTGAATTCATGAAATTATAGAGCGGTCGACAAGGGATCAAAATCCCATCTGATTTAGTACATTACACATCTAAAGTCTTTCCAATGCTACTTAATAACTTGACTATTGCCTTGAGAAATTTCTTGCGGCATCCGATCTATTCGACAATCAACGTTTCAGGATTGGTACTCGGACTAACTTGTAGCACCTTCATTTTTCTTTGGATATTGGATGAACTGAGTTACGACAAATATCATAAAGACAATGACCGCGTATTTAAGGTCATGGAAAGTGAGTCATTCTCTGACGGAACTATTTCCACGGATCAATTCTCTCCAGGAGCACTTGCAGAGACCCTAAAGTCTGAATTTCCCGAAGTGGAACAAGTCAGTCGCGTGGCCTGGTCAGAAGTCAAGCTTTTTAAGTTTAAGGATAAGGAATATTATGAATTTGGAAATTATGCCGACCAATCCATTTTCGAGGTATTGAATTTGCCTTTGGCGGAGGGCGATCCAAATAATTTGCTTCCCGATATACAATCGGTCGCCATTTCAAAAAAAATGGCCATCCGCTATTTCAACAATAAAAGTGCTATTGGTAATATTTTCAGGATTAATAATGAGTTTGATGCAAAAGTGACGGCTGTGTTTGAAACTCTCCCGATACATTCAAC
>JAYSOP010000728.1:0-4044 GCA_043722905.1 Chryseolinea sp. | reverse complement strand
GCCGCCACCGTGAGCCCCGATGCTTTTGGAATGGCAGAATTTGATACAGAAATTCATTCGCCTGTAATTAATACTCGAGGATATGATAACCTGGTGCTGCAATATTACGTGAATTACCAAAACTTTGGCAACCGGGACTTTCTTGACCTCGATATTCTTGTTGAAGGAAGTCTGTCATGGGAAAATGTGTCCCATTGGAACGAAGATCACGGTTCCTTCCGCGGTTATGGTGAATTTGTATCCGTGGATCTTGACGCATACATAAACGGTGCCCAATCATTTCAACTGCGCTGGCACTATTACGATCCCAATGAAGGAGGCGACAATGGTTGGTATGCACAGATCGATAACGTCACTGTAGTTGGTGATGCAACGGAGTGGCTGACGCTCTTGCCTGCCTCCGGTGTGCTGCAGGCCGGAGAAGAATATAATATTCTAGCCCATTTCCAATCACGGGATCTGGATGTTGGAACCTATACCGGAATGTTTCGGGTGAATAGTAATGCGGTGTTAAATCCCACTGTCGAAGTTCCTGTTTCGCTGCGGGTGCTGGAGCCTGCCATGATAGTAGTGACGCCAAACAGTTTGCAACAAACAATTGTCACCGGTGGAAAAGCGGCGCAATCTCTTGTGATTAGGAATGAAGGAGAAAGTAGTCTGCTTTTTTCCTTCGACGACTTCCTTGCTTCCGATACATCTGTTGCAACTTCGGGATGGATCTTGGTTTATCCGCAAAGCGGCGTAGTTGAGCCCGGACAGTCATTTCAATCCGAGATTATTTTTGATGCAGCTGCATTGAGCAAAGGCACCTATGAAGATGTGCTGCATATCAGCAGTAATGATCCTGAAAGCCCCGAAGTAACTATTCCGGTTTCTCTAAATGTAGTACTGCCCCCACAGATTATGGTGGAGCCTGAGACGCTGAAGGAAACATTGTACGCAGGAACGTCCTCGGATAGGCAACTTAAGATCAGTAACGCGGGTGAAGCCGATCTGAAGTTTTCCTTTATGGGATATTTAGCCACAAGAAGTCAGATTAAAAATAATGTTGACCGCATCTATCCGGCAGAATATCCTCTGGATAAGAATTCAGCCGACACAAGAAAAGGCCATCCCGTTTTGACAGGACACGGCGAGCTGGATAACTTTGGAAACACCTGGATCGATAGCAATGAACCGGGAGGGCCTGCCTTTAATTGGATGGATATTACCAGTACAGGTCAAGCTGTTTTTCTCGGCGATGATGACATGGTCCGGGTTACCATGCCTTTTGAATTTCAATTTTATGGCCATTCATATAGCGATGTGACTATTAGTTCCAATGGATATCTAACTTTTGGATCCGTTGGCTGGCCCTATTGGAACATGGAGATCCCCAATGCTGAAGAACCAAATGATATATTGCCGATTTTCTGGGATGATCTGTATCCGCCCGCAGGAGGTGCCATTCATTATTATGGTGATGCAGAAAAGTTTGTTGTGCAGTATACCAACGTGCCTTATTGGTATGCTACTTATCTGCCAAACACCTTCCAGGTAATTCTGTATTCGAATGGGACGATAATTTATCAGTACCTGTCGATGAATGACACGCAAAGTGCAACGATTGGTATCGAAAACGCAGACGGCAGTGATGGCTTACAGGTAGCTTTCAATACGAATTACGTTCAGAACAACCACGCCATTCTATTCTACAACGGAGCCCGTGTCCCCTGGATCACACCTGAATCGGTGTCAGGAAGTATTGCTGGTGGAACTGACGAGTTCATCAATCTGAAATTTAACGCAGAAGGTATGCCAATAGGTGAATATGAGGCTGCTCTGAAGATTTTCAGCAATGATCCTGAAACGCCTGTCCATTCTATTAACGTAGCATTAGAAGTAACCGATAATTTTGCGCCGGTGATACAGCCTGTCACCGATATGACCCTTATTGAAACTGAGACGGTGCAAGTTACCTTCACCGCCACGGATCGCGATGATGCAAATGTATCGATAGCAGTGGCCAACGCACCTGGTTTTTTTAAAAGGGTAAGCAGTGGTAACGGCACGGCGACCTATTCGGTTAAACCGCAAATAGGCGATGCAGGTGATTATTCTGTCACTGTGGTTGCCACCGATTCAAGAGGCAAAACGTCAACTTCTGCTTTCGCACTTTTAGTAATCCAATACGGAGTTAAAGACTTTAGTCTAACTAACAGCGTGACCGGTGAAGTCTACATCGACTTTTCCGACTCGATTTTTTTAAATCGGAAGGACGCGAACTTCGCGTTCTATGCTATCCGCGCAAACACGAGACCTGCAAAGGTAGGAAGTGTATTGTTCAGCTTGAATAATAAAGGAAAAAACAAGGCCAATAATAGTCCATACCTCTTTTCGGTAGATGAACTTCAATCGTTAAAAATCGGAGACTACATTCTCAAGGCCCAGGCTTTCACTGAAAAAGCCGCAAAGGGAAACCCGGGAAGCTCGGCAGAAGCGCTGATTCACATTGTTAATTCTGTTCAGCAAATTGCATCTGCAGCGGAGGAACCTGAAATCAGTATTTACCCCATGCCGGTGGAGCACGAGTTAATTGTACAGGTGACCGGTGTCTTAAAAGGTCTCGCGGATGTTCTAGTATTGAATTCAGTTGGACGTCAGGTTTTCCGTGCTTCAGTCGATGTTGAACAACTTAAAGATTACAGATTAAATTCGGCCAGTCTGGGCTTAACGGCAGGCATTTATTACTTACAAATTTTGAGTGATGAAGGAATTCTGCTTACCAGGAGATTTATAAAACGATGATGTTGGACTAACGAAAAAAGTCATTGAAATAATAGGGCTGCTCACGGGCAGCCCTTTATTTTCCGTTCCAGTTTGATTGTTTGGTTGCGGATTTACCGGCACAGCCGATAGCGGATCAAATTGGCACAATGCGTCCCAGGCACCTTTTTTTCGGCGCCGTGAAGCATGAAGTGTGCACACGAAATTGAAACTATTTGACATTCACATAAATGAATAAACCACCATTACTATTCTTTCGTTTAACTTTACGGGATGAGCATTGACATTTTGCGCGAATCCATTACAGACAATATGCGCGGTGCTGTTGATATTAATGCTGAATCCGGAATTTCATATGGAATCATTTCTCCAGTTTTTTGAAACCATGCCGACCTGGCAAAGAGCGGCCTGGGTTTTTATTTGCCTGACATTTTGCTGGATACTGGAGGGTCACTATCCACTGTTCCGTTTTGCGTACAACAAGGTGAGACACACCGCTGTAAATATGGTGTTTCTCACAACTACGATAATTATCAACGGAATTTTTGGCGTCGCCACTCTGGGTGTTTTTGGATGGATTGAGCGCGAACAATTTGGATTGCTCTATTTGTTTGATCTTCCCGTGTGGGTAGAGTTGATCATTGCTATTCTTATTTTTGAACTGATGGCCCAATATACCGTGCACTACTTGCTGCACCGTGTGAAATGGATGTGGAAGTTTCACATGATCCACCACAGCGATACGCACCTGGATGCGACCTCCGGCACGCGCCATCATCCCGGCGACTTTGTGATGCGTGAAGTTTTCGCGCTTGGGGCCGTCATTGTGACCGGCTCACCGATCGGATATTATTTCCTCTACCGGATCTGCACGGTGTTCTTCACGTACTTTACTCATGCCAATATTAATTTCCCTGTGTGGATTGATAAACCTCTGAGTTATGTTTTCATCACACCTAACATGCACAAGTTCCACCATCACTACCAACGGCCGTGGACCGATACGAACTTCGGCAATCTCTTTTCTATCTGGGATCGGGTATTTGGGACATTTATGTATGATGATCCGAAAAAAATTCGCTACGGACTGGATGTACTCGATGATGCCACGGATGAAAACATCGCCTATCAATTCAAAATTCCCTTCGACAAGTCCATCAAGACGGACCAAAAGACCAAGTTCCGACTCGCGGAGTTTCTTAAAATAAGAGGCAGTCAGTGACGAATAATCCCGACTATCATCAGTTCTACAATAGTAAAAACATCTTGAGAACGCAG
>JAYSOP010000727.1:0-2933 GCA_043722905.1 Chryseolinea sp. | reverse complement strand
ATCCTTCCCTTCTACCGATGACGGCACTGGTATAATTTTTTGGATGAGTTACCGGCATAATAAGCGGAATTGTTATTATCATCGGCACATTCCAATGCTTTCCAGTATTCGAAGCCCTGGCACCTATTTTCAGGGATATAGCTTTTTCTGCCGTAATTATAATTTCAAATTTACCTTTTTACCCGTTTTAACTGCCAAATATATCGCGTCAATAATTTTTAAGTCTTTCAGGGCTTCTTCGCCATCAACTGGAACTATGGGCTGTTTTCCCTCCAGAATGATACCCGCCATTTCATCCATTTGTACTGTCTGGTGAGTAACATGTGGGTGATTTAATTCGCCTTTATTGGTGCGGCCCTTGATGGGTCCATAACCGGTAGAGGGTTGTAACTCGGCAAATCCTTTTTCAGCATTTAAGAAAAAGCGATCCAGGTTATTCATATTATAGCTTGATAAACAAGACGCTACCGCTCCGCCAGGAAACCCTAGTTGAAATTGAATGGTTTCGTCAACGCCTTCTTTAAATTTTTCAGGATTAGTTTTAGTTTCCTGTGCAGTAACCCAAACAGGCTCTTCGCCTATCATATAACGCGACCCGTTGATTGCATAAATGCCTATGTCCATCATCGAGCCCCCTCCGGCCAGTTTCCTATTCAATCGCCATTGATTTGGATCGCCAATTTTGAAGCCGCACAATCCCTGAAAAAACATAATTTTCCCCAACTCCCCTTCTTTCCGCATCCGGATGATTTCCAGTGTCTTAGGATCGAAGTGCATTCTGTATCCTACCAGCAGTTTGACATTCGCTTTCTTGCAGGCTGCAATCATTTCCTGCCCTTCTTTGGCATTCAAGGCCATTGGTTTTTCGCAAATTACGTGTTTACCCGCTTTAGCTACACGTATCGCCTGATCATGATGCAGTCCATTTGGCGTAGTGATGTATACCGCATCAATTTCCGGATTATTTATAATGAGGTCGAAATTCTCATAATTATAACAATTGTTCGCGGGAATGTTGTACTTACTCTGCCAGTCTATTACTTTAGAAGGCGTACCACTAATAAGCCCTACTAATTTAGCTTTCTTACATGTTTTCATTGCATCAGCAACCCGGGTCCCATAGCTACCTAAACCCATGATTGCAACCCGAAGAACGGGACCATCATAAGACTGATTGTAAAAGTCTTTAGTGCTTGCCAAACCCTCATAGGGTATATATAAGGCAAGTGCCGAACCGGTAAGTTTTTGTAAAAAATTACGACGTGAATTCATAATATAAGGTTTTAGGTAAGTTTAAAAATGTAAAAAAATTTGACATGAAACTCATAATCATCAGGCATAATATCTGGAATATACTTTTCATATTAACTCGATGTTAGTACTGTTAGCGTATTTAAATAATTTTTATAATTCTGCGATCAGTATATTACGGTAGTAAAGTTCTGATCCTTCAGCTTGCAGCAGAATTTTTCCTTGTGTGGTACTAGGGCTTTCGCCTTCGTTTACAACTACTCCGTTAACAGTGAAAACGAATTTGCCATTTTTAGAAACAACTTCCACTGTGTTCCATTCTCCGTTAGGACGCTCAGCATCCTTCTTCTTTATTGACAGCGTAGAGTTTGTAGGTATAGTGCGTTTGCCGTCAACTACCGCTGTAGCGCCGTCAATGAGCCATAAATCGCCAGTATCTCCTTCCTGAATCTGGCACTCTATAGATTTAGGCCAAATTTTATTGGGCACGTCCTCTGGCATGTTGAAACAAATACCAGCATCTCTTTTTGCATTCTCTCTTGGCGGATATCTCTTTTCACCCCATTTGAATTCTAATGAAAAATGAAAATCCTTGTAACTCTTGTCAGTGACTATATAGCCAAACTCTATCCCGCGGACGTGTATCATCTCATCCTCTACAGTGAAAACTTGCTGCGGGTCATTATTCAAGCCTGAGGTGCGTAAAAAACTGCTCCAGCCCTTAAGGTTTTTACCGTTGAAAATGGGGCTCATTTTTTTGTTCTGAGCAGTAGCAGTTATCATCCAGGGTAGTAAAACTGCGATTAAGATTAATTTTTTCATAAGGGGGATAGGTTTTGGTTAATATCGTTTTTGATTAGAAAAATAGCTCTATAAAAAGTCATCAAGAGCTGCTGCTTCAAAAAATGCAGACAGCGATTCTTACTAACTTGCGTTGCTAGTTGATAGGCCTTAGAAAGGGTCAAAAGATGGTTGTCAAAAGGATTTCTGTCTCCTGAGACATACTTTGAGAGTAAGGCTTGGTCTATTCCTGAAATTGATGTTATATCTTGAATCTTTAGACCAAGTAAAGTCCTTTTATTTTTAAATATAATTGAAATCATTTTTGACCTTTTTAAACATGATAAAATTAGTCATATATTTTTGACCAAAAAACGATTTGCCCTTTTTTTTCAAAATTACTTTCTTAAATGATAACTTTTTACTTTTGAAAAGGCTCTAATTCCTTGATGGGAAAGTGTAGAGCCAAATCCTGAATGTTTCCTTCCTGTCCAAGGCAAAGCGGCACTTACTCGATCACAACAATTCCAATATCCAGACCCAGAATCAATTTTAGCCAAAATACCTTCTGCCCTACTTTGCGAAGAAGAATAAACAGCAGCTGTTAAACCAAAAACGGTGTCATTCATCATATAAATTGCTTCTTCATCATTTTCGACTTTCATTATTCCAATAATAGGACCAAAACTCTCTTCTTGCATTACTTTCATGTTGTTTTTTACATTCAATAGGACGGTTGGTTGGAAAAAATATCCTACACTGCCAATTTTTTTACCACCAATTCTACAAATAGCTCCGCTTGATAGGGCATCTTCTACTTGCTTTTCTAGAACTTCCAATTGTTCTTTTCTTGTTAATACAGAAATATAAACGCCATCCTCTAATGGGTTACCTATTTTCCA